>NZ_JBSFTE010000005.1:0-192287 GCF_053590565.1 Micromonospora sp. NPDC003197
GCCCTCGGCATACCGGTAGAACCTCTCTAAACACCCGAATCGCCGTTCATCGAGCGCCAACTATGAGTCGACGCTCAAGTGAAAGACCGAGGCTAACGAGGCACGTTTGCCCAGCTCAACAGCTTCTCGCCAAGCGAAAACAGGCACTGGATGTCTGGCAGGATCACAGCCGTGACCGCCCCGGAGCCGAGCCCGCCAAGCCGTCTTGCCGTTGAGGCCCGCTTCATAGCTCTCCTTGACGGCAGCCAGTCACGGGATGGGATTGACCGATGGGCTAGCCGGATCATGTTCGACCTTGACGGGGTCGAGGTCGATGAGGCGGTGCGGTGGGCACTCGGCGTTCTTGCCGGCATCGACCTACAGCACGGGCCGGGAGAGCCGTACCTGCATGACGACGAGCAGGTTCGCGGCTGGCTGACGGAGTTCCGGGAGCGGTGCGCCATCATCGACTCAGCGCCGCCTCGATCCGCTCGTTCATTCGGCTACGGTCTCCGTCGAGGCACTTCGCGTACACCTTGAGCAGGACACCGACCGAATGCCCCGCCCGTTCAGCGACGTCCGGTGCTGGCACGCCCGCGTTCAGCCAGAGCAAGACGCCCGCATGCCGCAGGTCGTACGGCCGCCCCGCCAACGGAGAAGCCACCCGATCCGGGGGCAGGCTCAACGCCCGCGCCTCATCCCGCACTCGGGAGTACGTCGACGAAGCCACCACGTTCCCCCGCCCGCTACGGAACAGCCGCCCATCCGCGCCGACGCCAAACCGGTCGATGTGCTCCCGCAAAATTGCCACCAACTCCGGCGGGATGGGCACGGGATGGGATCTGCACGAGTACCGCCACTCCGCCCTGACCTATCTCGGCGAACAGGGCGCCTTGCTGTTGATGCTGGTGGCGATGTCCCGGCGCAAGAAGCCGGAGAACGTCCGCCGCTACTTCGAGCCGTCCCCCGAGGCGATTGCCGGGCTCGCGAGCCTATTCGCGCCCGACTGGGCCGTGCTCCTTGATCCTTCTCGGTGGCAACGGCGGAGGCGGAGAGGAGCGTCGCAGCGGCGAGGCTGCCCCAGAGGGCGGCCGAGCCGCGGGAGGCGAGAGCGGTGATGACCGCCGGGGAGACGGCGAGGCCGAAGCCCGTGGAGAGTTGGAAGCGGGCGAGGGTGCGTCCCAGGAGATGGGCCGGGGCGAGCGCGGTGACGAGCGCGGTGGCGCTGCCGGCATAGATGATCTCGCCGATCGTGCAGACCACGGACACCGTGACGATGGCCGGGGCACCCCAGCCGTGTCCCAGGGAGGTGGCCACGAGGAAGCCGAGGTAGGACGCGGCGAGTACCACACCGGCAAGGGCCAGCACCGCCCGCCGGGAGAAGCGGGACATCAGAACGGTGACCGGAACCTGCAGGGTGACCACCAGCACCGTGTTCGCCACGAAGATGGCTGCCGACCACACCGGGGAGGCGTGCATCTGGGTCACCAGGACCAGAGGGAGCGCGATTTCGGGGACGTTGAGGCAGAAGGCGTAGATCACGTTGGCAGCGAGCAGCGCGCGCATCCGGGGTGCGGGCTCGTCGTCCCTGTCCTTGGCCGCATCAGCGGCCGGATGAGCGTGCACGTGGACCGACCACGCCAAGGCCGCCGCGGCGAGGTAGGCGAGCCCGGTGACGACTGCCAGCGCCTGCAATGCGTTGGTGCCGCCCGCCAGGCATGCGGTGGCGAGGAGTGCACCGGCGCCCAGGCCTGCGTTGCGCAGGGCGCGGCCCCCTGCGAGGGCGGCGTCGCGTTCCCGGCCGTGGGCGACCGTGGCCACGAGGGCGGCGTGGGCGGCCGGCCATGCCTGGTTGCCGATGCCGAGGAAGAGCGCTGCCGTGGCGAACAGCCAGACGTTCCCCGTCGGGGTGGCCAGCAGCAGCGCCACGCCCAGCACCCGTACCAGCATCGACGCTGCCACGACCGTGCTGCGTGCGCCCCGGTCCAGCCATTTGCCGACTGCGGGCATACACACGAGACCAACGACGATGCCGACGGTCATGGCGATGCCGGTGGTCGGCGCGGACAGCCTGAGTACCGTTACCCCGTAGAGCAGCAGGAAGGGCCGCAGCAGTCCGGTGCCGAGCGCGTCCACGGCCAGGGCGACGGCATAGCGGGGGCCTCCGGAGGCACGGACGAGGGCACGCGCTCGGATCTTGGTGGTGGTTGCCATGGTATTGGTGGCGCTGGGATCAGCGGTGCCGGGCGCCGCCGTCGACATGGACCGTCTCGCCCGTCACCCATCCCGCACCCAGGAGCCACAGGACGGTGTCCGTGACGTCCTCGAGCGTCCCCACCCTGCCTGCGAGGGAGGCTGCGGCGGCTCTGTCGTACAAGGTACGGCGACGCTCGTTCGGAAGCCGGTCCCAGGTGCCAGAGTCGGTGATACCGGGCGCGATGGCGTTGACACGCAGCGGCGCGAGCTCGACGGCCAGGTGGGTGACCAGCGCGGCCAGGGCAGCATTCGCAGTACCTTTGACGACGGTGCCGGGCTTGGGCTGCCAGCCCACAATGCCGGAGAAGAACAGGAACGATCCGGCGGCAGGCATCCGTGGGGCGAAGTGCTTGGCCAGCAGCAGCGGGCCGACGACCTTGGCGGAGAACGCGGCCTGAATCTTGTCGTGCTCCAGGTCGGGCACTGGCACGTCATGGTGAGCCGACGCGGTGGAGATCACGTGGTCGAAGGCGCCGAGCGACTCCGCGACCTGCGCGATGGTGGTCTCGTCGGTGACGTCGATCTGGACCTCGGGGCCAGACCGTGTGGCGACGACGACGTCGGCGCCGGCCTGCCCGGTGCGCCGGACGATCTCAGCGCCGATACCGCGGGCCCCGCCGACGACCAGGATCCGCTTGCCTGTCAGGTTCTCGCTCATAATCGCGACGGTATAGATTTGCTACCGGTATCTTCAACGCTACCGAGAGGACCTCCATGGGCAAGGCGTACAACGTCATGGCGGCGACGTGCCCGAGTCGCACCGTGCTGCACCGCATCGGTGCGCGTTGGACGGTGTTCGCCGTCAACGCACTGGAGGACGGACCGATGCGGTTCACCGAGCTCAAAGCGCACATCCGCGGGATCACCCCCAAGGCCCTCACCGAGACGCTGCGCGCCATGGAGGCTGACGGCCTGCTCACCCGTACCGACCTGGGCGGCAACCCTCCGCACGTCGAATACGCCCTGACCGAGCTCGGCCGTTCCCTGCTGGTTCCGCTGCGTGCCGTACGACAGTGGGCCGAGACGCACGTCCCGGACATCCTCGCTGCGCGCGAACGTGCCGGCGTCAGGGAGGCCTCAGGCTGACGATGCTTCCCTGACGCTGGCAGCAGCGCCCTTGTTAAAGCTGGGCTGCCGTACGGACGAGCCCGGCGACGGCCCGGGAGCGGCTGTGTGGGGGCCAGGCGAGAACGGTGGTGACGTGGGGCGCGTCGGTCAGGTGAACAGCAGAATGCGCGCTCCACAGCCAGGATCGGGAAGAGGCGCAGAGGACGGCCATGGCGTGTCCGAGGGCGATCAGTTGGGCCAGCTGCGACTGGTCGTGGATCTCGGGCCCCGGGCCGGGTTCGTAGGTGCCGTCCTGACGGGGCCAGCGGGCGACCGGCAGATCGGGCACGTCGCTGATCTCCGCCATGGTCAGAGACGTACGCGTGGCGAGAGCATGCCCGGCGGGCAGGATGGCAACCTGCTGCTCGGTCAGCAGGTCTTCGGTGTCGAACCCGGCAAGGGCATCGAAGGGCCGTTGCATGAGCGCTACGTCGGCCCGGCCATCACGCAACATCCGCGCCTGGTCTCCCATCCCACACAGCAGCACCTCGATTTCGGCCGCATCAGGTTGGGCGGCGTGTGCGTCGAGAAGTTTTTGTAGCAGTTCGTGATTCGCGCCGGCCTTCGTCGCCAGCGTCAGCCGGTTCGTGGACGATGCGGCGCGTCGGGTACGGCGGCCGGCTGCGGCGATTCCGTCGAGGACGGCGCGGGCCTCGACGAGCAGCACCTGCCCCGCGCCGGTGAGGGTGACGCTGCGGCGGTTGCGTTCGAGCAGGGTGACACCTAGGCGCCGTTCGAGCTGCTGAATCGCCCGGGACAGCGGGGGTTGGGCGATGCCGAGGCGCTCGGCTGCCCGGCTGAAGTGCAGTTCCTCTGCGACGGCGATGAAGTACCTGAGCTCGCGGCTCTCCAGCGTGTCCATCGGCCGACGATACTGCGGTGATACCGGACGGGTATGACAGCCCACCCAAGCGGTGTAAGGACACCGCTCGCCGGCGAGCCAACATCGGCATCATGAGCGACAGAAAGACCGCGCTGGTAACCGGCGCGAACAAGGGACTCGGATACAAGATCGCGGCAGGGCTGGGTGCACAGGGCTACCGGGTAGCGGTGGGGGCCCGCGACAAGGCCCGGGGCGAGGCGGCCGTGAAGACGCTGCACGCCACTGGAGTGGACGCGTTTGCGGTGCCGCTGGACGTCACCAGTGACCGAAGCGCCGCCGAGGCCGCCGAGCTGATCGAACGCCAGGGCGGACGCCTGGACGTCCTCGTCAACAACGCTGGCATCTCGGGAGAGGCCGGACCGGGATGGGTGCAGGATCCCACCGCCCTCGACCTCGACGTTGTCCGTAAGGTCGTGGACACCAACGTCTACGGGGTGGTCCGGGTAACCAACGCGATGCTGCCGTTGTTGCGACGCTCGACCTCCCCGCGCATCGTCAACATCTCCAGCAGCGTCGGGTCGGTGACCTGGCAGGCGGACCCGAACATCGAAGTGGGCCCGATCATGGCGGCCTACTCGCCGACGAAGTCGTACCTCAATGCCGTCACTGTGCACTATGCACGGCAGTTCGCCGGCACGGGCATTCTTGTCAACGCCGCCTGCCCGGGCCTGGTCGCGACTGATTTCACCGGCTTCCAGGGGCGGCCTCCACAGGAGGCCGCAGCCACCCCGATCCGGCTCGCCACACTGCCGGACGGCGGCCCGACCGGCTCATTCTTCAACGACGACGGCGTCATCCCCTGGTGACTCGAGGTGCCGCACGCGGCGGCGCCGCGGCTCGCCCGCGCTCGGCTGGCTGGCTGGCTGGCGATCCTGCGCCAGCATCGACCGACGCGGCGAGCCGTACCGTCACGCATCTCCGCACAACCAGATCTGGCCGGGTGCTGTCGGGGCTACCAGCTTGCCCAGACGAGGAGATCCGTGCCGCACTGCCAGTCGACCATTAGTCGATCTTGGCGAACATCTGGTCAGCCATCCGGAGCGAGTGGTCGATGGTGTCGAAGCCGCGCGGCAGCATGACGCGTTCGTATGCGGCGACTGCCTCGGTGAGCGACTTTTCGCCGCGTGCGGCAGCGAGCACCTCGCCGGACAACGTCGCGGCGTCCTGTAGGGCGGTGTTGGCACCGACGCCGCCAGTCGGCGGCATGGTGTGGATGGCGTCCCCGAGTAGCGTGACCGGACCGGTGTTCCACGCGTCGACACGCTCGCTGGCCCGGATCATGATCGGGAAGAACGTGTCGGCGTCGGCGTGCCCGAAAAGCTTCTGGACCGTCGGATGCCAGGCGCTAGTGGCGTCGACGGTGATCTGCCACAGGTCCTCGGACGGAAGCGTAAACAGCTTCTCATCAGCTATGCCGAGACGTCCGGAGGCCGCGACGAGGGTGGTCATCAGGTAGTCCGACGCTCCCTCGGGTCGGGAGCGGAACCGTACCGTCGCGAACCCGGCCCCGTACCCTTTCTCGTCGGCGACCCAGCAGAAACCCCGGTTGAAATCTTCCGGGATGAGGGTGTCGGTGGTTTCGGTGATTGTCATCCGGCCATAGAGGCACCGGAGGGCGACGTCTCGTACGGTGGCGTGCGGGAGCAACTGCCTGCGTACTGCGGAACCGATGCCATCCGCGCCGATCAAGAGGTCGACCTCGTCGCTGCCACCTTCGACGAACCTGACCCGCACCCGGCCCGAACCGGTGATCTGATAGCCGGCCACGGTTCGTCCGAACCGGACATTGTCGGCCAGATCTGTGAGCAGCCCCTGCCGGAGCGTGTCCCGGTCCACGTGGGTGATCTCGTTGCTGGTCAGGCCCGGGAAGGTTTGGGCCTGCACCTGCTCGAACTGGTGGGTATACGTGGCCACCAGGTCACCGTTGACTCCGCTGGTATTGCGAACCCGGTCGAGCACGTGTGCCGGTAGGCAGGTCCGCAGTGCGGCGTTGCCGTTCGCGTCGATGTGGATGCGGTAGCCCTGGTTGCGGGTCTTCGACGTGGCGTCCTGCTCGTAGACGGCAACGTCCAGCCCGCCGTGGTGCAGCGCCTGCGCGAGCGCCAGCCCGCCGATGCCGGCACCGGCAATCAGGATCCGTGGTCTGCGTGACATCTCATTGCCCTTCCTCGTATGGGACGGCGCTGCCAACCTCATCAGAATCAATCGTCTGATTGACTCTGTCAACCATCTGTATAGTTAACTCTGTCAAGCACACGTACACTCAGTTCGTGCCGTCGTCGAGAGCTCGCAGGTCGCCCAAGCCGCAGGAGCGGCAGCGCGATCCAGAACGCACCCGTCAGCGGATTCTGGATGCCGCGATGGCCGAATTCAGCGCACACGGTTACGCGGGTGCCCGGATCCGGTCGATCGCCGCCCGGGCGGGCGTCAACCAGCAGTTGCTCTCGTACTACTTCGGCGACAAAGAGGGCCTGTACCAGGCCATGTCACAGCAGTGGCAGCAGCGACAACGTGAGTTGGCACCCCCGGGTACCGCCATGCCGGAGCAGTTGCGACGGTATGCCCTGGAGGCATTGCGCAGCCCGGAGGGCGTACGCGTATTCGCCTGGAGCGGCCTGCAGTACACCGGCCCGGACGACGACCCCGACCACACCTCCCGCACCCGGATGCTCGCCGACAGCGTCGAGGAGCTTCAAGCACTACAGCAGTCCGGCCGACTTCCGGCCGAGGTGGATCCGGCCTGCCTGCTGGTCATGCTGATGGCCTCCGCCATGGCGACCACAACGCTGCCACACGTCATCGAAAGCGTCTGCGGTGTCGACGCCAGATCCCCCGAATTCATCGCGCACTTCGCCGACCAGGTGGCCATCCTCACCCGACTCATCGGCCTCGAAACCGCCTGAGCCCCCACGCCGAGCAACGCAACGCGTACGGGGTGTCGACGCGAGGCCCTCGAAACCCGACTGGCGTCAGCCATGCGGGCGAAGTTGGCGAACACCACGCCGGCCGAGGTACGTCGTCGCCACGCCACTGATGACGCTGAGCAGGGCGAGGAAGAGCACGACCAGCCAGGCGGACCCAGTCAGCTCGTGATCAGCGGCAAACAGCACCGCGCTGTAGACCGTAACGGCGGCAACCAGCAGTGTGACGATCGCACACAGGATCGTCACCGCAATCGCCACGAAGGCACCGATGCGGGCTTGACGTCGGACGTACCGGGGTTCCACACCCATGGACGGAGTCTACGGCTATTACGTTTCCGCTACGTCCCCGATCTGTCACCGCCGGCCACATGTCCAGGACGGTCGCGGCAATTCCAGTTGCGCTACTGAGTCAACCCGGCCAGCATGCCACGGTGCGCATCCTCTTCACCTTCGCAGGCGGTCGTGGCCACTTCGATCCGCTGGCCCCCATCGCGCAGGCCGCCGAAGCTGCCGGCCACCAGGTAGCAGTCGGCTGCCGCAGCTCGATGATCCCGACGATCGAGGCCGACGGATTCACCGTCTTCTCGACCCAGACCGATCGCGACGTGCCGCCCAAGCGCCTACCGTTGCTGGAACTCGACCCGGACCGGGAGGACCGCGACCTCCGTGACGGGTTTGCCGACCAAATGGCCAAGATCCGAACCACCGGGGTACGGGAGTTGTGCGAGACCTGGCGGCCCGACCTGCTCGTCTGCGACGAGACCGACTTCGGGGCCATGATCGCGGCCGAGCGCCTCGGCATTCCGTACGCCAGTGTCCTGGTCCTGGTGGCGGGTTCCTTCGCCCGCCCCGAACTCATCGCCGAACCGCTACACAAACTCCGCGCTGCGCAGGGCCTGCCCCCGGACCCCGACCTGGCGATGCTGCACCGCTATCTCGTCCTCGCCCCCGGCCCGGTCAGCTTCCGCGATCCGGCGTACCCGCTGCCGGACACCGCGCATCCGCTCCAGCCGCCGCTGCCCGAGGCGTCCGCCGACCATCCGGCAATCGACTGGCTCGCCAGCCGGGCCGGCACTCCGACGGTCTACTTCACGCTCGGCACCATTTTCAACATGGAGTCGGGTGATCTCTTCTCCCGGGTGCTCCCCGGGATCAGCGAGCTGGACGTGAACCTGCTCGTCACGGTCGGCGCGCACATCGATCCTGAGGAGTTCGGCCCGCAGCCGGACCACGTCCGCATCGAGCGGTACGTCCCGCAGGCCGCGGTGCTGCCGTACTGCGATCTGGTGGTCTCGCACGGTGGTTCTGGCAGCGTGCTTGGCGCGTTGGCCCACGGCCTGCCGATGGTCCTGCTGCCGATGGGCACCGACCAGCCGGCAAACGCCGGCCGGTGCGCGGCTCTCGGGGTTGCCCAGGTGCTGGACGCGGTACGGGTCACCCCCGACGGGGTACGCGAGGCGGTGGCCGCCGGCCTGGCCGATCCGGACTCCCGCCGGGCGGCGTTGGGCCTGCGTGACGAAATCGCCACCCTGCCGGGACCGGAGTGCGCGGTGACGCTGCTGGAGCGGTTGCACGCGACCCGAGAGCCGATTATCGCGAGTTGACCTTGCCCGGAGGCCGGCCCGATCGTTGGCGTCCGCTCCTAACCGGACAGTCCAGGTAGCGGACTCGCCGGCTAGTCGGGCCGGCAGGGGCCGAGTTCGTCGACGTGCTGATCGATCAGCGACTGGTCTGCTCCGGCCTCGATGAGCAGGTCGACGGCGATTATCACGTACCAGTTGTCGGCCATAACGTGCATCGCGGCGGCCTCGGCGAGCAGGTCGGGATCGGTGGAGATGGCGGCCAGTTCGGCGAGCGCCGCAGCGCGGAGGAAGCCTTCGCGGTAGCCACCGGCGTGATCGTTGGCGATCGCGTGAAGCGCGACGACGACCGCCTGTCGGGTGGTTGTCTCCTCCTGGTTGCTACCCATCCCTGGATCTTATTCGAACATGCGTTCGAACGCCAGCCAGCCGACCGCCCTCCCGACCAACGCCATCCGAGAGCCAGACAGGCACCACCAATCACATAGATCATGCATCAATCTGAATGCGAATCCGATTCGACACCGAAAGCGGAATACGAGAGATTTTATGCTCGTGTCGACCACCGTTTTCTCACCTCAAATCAGTGATGGATCGCATAATTGCATCGCAGGTCGCCAGGCATTGGGCCAAAAGCGACATACGGAAAAGTGAGAGGTGGAGCATGAAGCTCACCTTTATTCGCAAGACGGTGCTGTCTCAGGTAAGCAACTGCCCGTCGCTCTACCGCACTGATCGCGACACCTTCGTCGTACAGGGGTGGCGAGTGTCGGACCCGGAGGCTCTGGCGCAGCTCGACATCCCCTCGCACGAGACTGTGGTCGAGGTTCCTACCGACGTGCTGATAGAGATCGCCAAGACGCTGTAGCGACCGACCAAAAACCGACGATCGGCTCATCGACCAGGAGTACGCGGCCCCTTCGGGGCGTACGCATCGTTTCCTGACCGGTGAGCCGATCGAATCTATCCCGATTCCATTGGATCGGCCGCTGTCCGCAAACGCTGTCCGCAAACTCAGTCAACTGCAATACAGCAATCAACGCCCGCAGAGCTGTACCGTGACGCCTACCTGAAGGCGGCCTAGGAGCAGGTGATGTCCGGCAATCAGACCGGCAGCGGTCGAGCGACACTCGGGGCCAGACTGCGGGAACTCCGCGCACGTGAAGGCATGTCCGGCGTCACGCTAGCCGCCCGGCTGGGTTGGGTTCAGTCCAAGGTGTCCAGGATCGAGACGGGCCGTCAGGTGCCCACCGGCGACGAGGTCCGCGCCTGGGCCGCCGCCACCCAGGCCGACGACACCACCATCGACGAGCTGCTCCAGGGTCTTCAGACGCTGCGGACCGCCTACATCCCGTGGCGCCGCGGTGGTAGCCCCCACCAGCCAAGTAACCCCCGCTCACCGATGGATCTGGCCGCCGAGGCGACCCTGGTCCGCAACTTCGAGGTCGGCGTCGTCCCCGGTCTGCTCCAGACCGCCGACTACGCCCGGGTACGACTCGCGGAAGATGTCGGACTTCACGACGCACCCGGAGACGACCTGGAGCACACCCTCCTGCTGCGGATCCAACGGCAGCAGGTGCTCTACGACTCGACCAAGAAATTCCAGTTCGTGGTCACCGAATCCGTCCTACGGATGCTGCTCTGTCCGGTCGAGGTGATGCGGGGACAGCTCGACCGGCTGGTCGCACTGATCGGTATGGGCAACGTGGACCTTGGCGTCATCCCCACCGGGGTCCTGCTACCGGTGGCACCGCTGCACGGTTTCGTGATGTTCGACGACGCCATCACCATCGAGACCTGGGCCGAGGATCAACTCTTGCACTCCCCCGCCGACACCAGCCGGTTCCGTACCATCTTCACCCGGCTGCACGGGATCGCCCGGCACGGCGAAGCGGCACGCCACATCATCCTCGACGCGCTGACCCAACTCCGCACAGCGGCATAGCACTCAGGGTGCCGGCACGCCCATCCGGTCACGCAGTTGGGCAGCAGTCAGGTCGGCGCCGTAGGCAGGCGTACCGGGCTGTTGGCGGCGACCGCCGCTGGCCAGCGTACCGGCGTCAACCGGGTCGAAACCGATCTGCTCGATCAAGTCGAACACCGTACGCTTCGTCCGGTCGTCGTCCCCGGAGACCGGCAGCGCGTACCGGAACTGGGCCGAGGACTGCCGGCCAAAGTCGCGCAGGTGATCCCAGTACATCGTGTTGAAGGTCTTGACCACCCGGGCGTCGCGCAGGTGGGCCTGGACCAACTCACTGGAAGTGGTCCGGTCCTGGTCCAGCTCGGGAAAGTGCCCGTCGCGCTCCGGGTAGTAGTTACTGGTGTCGATGACTATCTTGCCGGCCGTACCGGCCACGGGTAGCTCGGCGTAGCGACCGAACGGCACCGACACGATCACCAGGTCACCGCCGTAGGCCGCTTCCTCGGCGGTGACCGCCCAACCACCCGCGCCGACGAGATCGTCGACCAGGTCGACCAGAGTCTGCGGGCCACGTGAGTTGGCGATCAGGATCTCGTGCCCGTGCTTGGCCAGCAGGCGGGCCAGGGTGCCGCCAACGTGACCCGCCCCGATGATGCCGATCCGCATGGGCCGGCTTACCCGGCCCTCGGGGTGGCAAACAGTACGCCGAAGCCATAGGCACGATCCGCTCCGGCTAGAAGATCATCCGACCCGCTCCGCCAGATAATCGATCGACGCACCGGGCAACGCGACCCGGCCCCGTCATCGACTCCCTCTCGAACACCCCTTCAACAGGGAGAGACGAATGACGAAATGGAGACGGACGGTCCGGCGCGGGTCGGTTCCCGTCCGGCCCTGTCCCTGGCAATGGGCGGCGCCATACCGGCCACTGCCACCCCCCAGCCGACCGGCGGCCCGTCAGGCCCTCAGACGATCGTCAACGCGTACCGACTGAAGGGATGACCTGCGGGTGCTGTTCCGAAAGAGCGACAAGGCAGCGGCCGACGAGGAGTACACCGAGTACGTCCGCGCCACGATGGACCGTTGGCGTCGGGTGGCGTACCTGATGGCGGGCGACTGGGACCGGGGAGACGACGTACTACAGCAGGTGCTGACCGAGCTCTACCGCAAGTGGAGTCGGGCGCGGAAGGCGGACAGCATCGACGCGCTCGTCCGCACCATGCTGTTGCGTCGATTCATCGACGGACAGCGGCTCGGCTGGGCCCGGGTCCGGCTCGGCACCGAATTGCCGGACCGGGCCGCCGCAACCACCGGGGCGGACCCCACCGACCGGCTGGACCTGGTGACCGCGCTGCGGCAGGTGGCCCCCCGGCAACGCGCCGTCCTGGTACTGCGTTACTTCCACGACCTCTCGGTCGAGGAAACTGCGCAAACGCTGAACTGCTCGCCGGGCACGGTCAAGAGCCAGACCTCGAAGGGCCTCGCGACACTACGTCGGCTGCTCTCTTCCCCGGTCAACGCGCACTGAGGAGCCAAACATGATCGAAGAACAGGAAGCCAGCCGGCTCATGCACGTCGACATCGAATCGATCGAGGCACCGCCATCCCGGTACCTGGACGTGGACCGGGCGATGCGCACCGGCCGCCGCCAGCGCTGGTACGGCCCGATTGCCGGTGCCGCTGCACTGGTTGCCGCGCTCGTCATGGGTGTCACTCTCCTCCCGGGTCTGCTGCCGGCCGCGAATGACATCGACGAAACCGGTGGAGGCGGGTCGGGCAGGATGGTCGTCACCGCCTACAACGGCATCGCGAACGACCAGACCGCTGACCCCGGCCCGGCCGATGACTACTCCCTGCTGCTGAATCCACGCACCGGAAAGTACGACCGGTTGAACTACAACAAGGCTATTCCCTCACCGGACGGGAGCAGGGTTCTGGTGGGATCGGGCGACAACAGCCTGCAGTACCCGAGCCGGCTGGGAATCATGGACCGAACCACCGGCGTGGTGCGGTGGATCGAGGCACCCGACTGGTACTTCGGCTATTCCAGTATCGGTGGGTGGTCTCCGGACGGGCGTCAGATTCTGCTGAGTCACAAGCCCAAGTCAGGCAAACCAGGATTCGGCCTGGTCGACGTCGACTCCCTGCGGCTGACTCAGGTCGAACTCCCAGATCTGGACACCCATGATGCTGCCGGTCTGGGACTCGTCTGGACTCCCGGGGGTGACGAAATCGCCCTGACGCTCTCCGAAGTGTTCGACGAGCGGGGGCATAGGGTGTCCGGGATCCGCTTCTACGACCTGACCGGGAAGGCGCTACGTACTATCCCGGCCACCGCCGCATTGGCGTCCGACGCCGCGTTTTCTCCGGACGGCACCCGGATGGCCCTGACCGAGGTCGACTACGGCCCAGAGCCCCTCACGATCACCATCGTCGACACCGCGACCGGCGCGGTCCGCCAGACTCTCACGGCACCAAGCGGCACTGAACTGCTCGGCTGGCGGGACAATCGGCATCTGGCAGCCCGGGTGTACGGCGCCAGTTCTTCGGATGCGTCCGCCGGACCGTCCCAGGGTGCGGCCCTCCAGGGCAGGCTCTCGGTGATCGACCTGACTGGCCGGGAGACGCACCGCATGTCGCTGCCGGACGAGTTGGCTCAGCAGATCTACATCGGCCCGGCAACCGGTCTGCCGGCCGGTTCGGCAACGTACACCTTCTGACGGGGTGGACCGAGACACGATGCTGGCCCGCCGGCAGCAGCCGGCGGGCCAGCACACCCCCACCCCCCAAGGAACGTCGATCAGGAGAAGCTCGCCATGATGATCCGTTGCGCGGCGGCGGGCATCTCCGTACCGCCCATGTGGATCGTGTTGACCGAGTAGATCAGGCGCCGGGACAGGTCCCGGGTGGCGCCCATGCCGTTGTTGTAGCCCGGCCGGTCACCGCTCTTACCCCACAGGGTCAGCGGGCCGAGCTGGATCCTGCTGAGCCCGGAGCTGTACGCGGCCGGCTGGTCGTTGGTCGGGTCGTCGTCCCCGTCGTACAACGGCACGTCCGGAACGGTGAACATCAGCTCCAACTGCGCTGCCGGCACCAACCGACCGCTGAACAGCGCCACCATGAGCCGGTCGAGGTCAGCCGCGGTCGAAATGATCGACGCGGCGGACCACTGCAGGGACGGGTTCGCCTCGGTGATGTCCACCCAGCGGGTGCCCTCGGCGGTCTCCACCGCCTCGTAGCCCCTGGCGTGTGGGCCATGGATCCGCCGGTCGTCGCCGGGTGCGGTGGTGCCGGTCAGACGCAGCGGCCGGATGATCCGGTTGGTGACCTCCCGCTCCCACGTGTTCCCGGTGACCTTCTCGATCAGCAGGCCGGCCAGCCAGTAGTCGGCGTTTCCGTACCGCTGCTGGGTGCCGGGAGCGAACGCCAGCGGCTTGGTCAGGTCGAGCTGGCTGCCCGGCTCCCAGTGGTCGTAGCGGTGCTCGAAGAACCAGTCCGGGTCCTTGTGCGGTACGCCGATGCCGTTGATTCCGCTGGTGTAGTTCAGGACCTGCCCCACCGTGATCGTCGGATAGTCGGCGGGCAGGAAACCGGGCAGGTAGTGCTGCACCGACTGGTCCAGGTCGAGCTCGCCCTCGGCGACCAGTTGCAGGGCGACCACGGCGGTGAAGACCTTCGTCATCGAACCGATCCGGAACCGGCCATCCTGCGGCACCGGCTGCCCGGTGCTCAGGTCGGCGACCCCGGAGGTGCCCTGCCAGCAGCCAGCCGAGCCGCGTACCTGCACCAACGCACCGGTGATCTCCGCGTCGGGCAGGTTGGCGATGGCCGCCGACAGTTTCTCGGCCGAGAGCCGGGGCAATGTGGTCGGTTCAGTCGGGTCGATCGTGCAGCGGGTGTTCGGGGCGGCGACGGCGGGGGCGGCCAGGCTCACGGAGGCGACTGCGGTGGCGGCCAGTACGGCGAGCGCGCGGCGCGGCGTTTTCATGATCGAAAGCTTGCCGGCCGGGACCTATATGGGGCATCGGGGAATCCGCCCACCACGGCCCGGATAATTTCTTCGGGGATGCCCCGGAGGACTACACCCGAGTAGCCGGGGATGCCCCGGAGGACTACACCCGAGTAGCCGGGGCTGCCCCGGAGAGGTGTGCGGCGAACCAGGCCGCCGCCTCGTCGGCCACCTGCTCCAATGTGCCCGGTTCCTCGAACAGGTGGGTCGCCCCCGGCACCACGTGCAACTCGGAGACTCCGCCCAGCGCGGCACGTGCCTGCTCGTTGAGTTCCAGCACCTGCTCGTCCCGGCCGCCGACCAGCAGCAGAGTCGCCGCCCGTACCTCGGGCAGGTCCGGGCCGGCCAGGTCCGGTCGGCCACCCCGGGACACCACCGCCGGTACGTCCTCCGGCCGGGCCGCCGCCGTCACCAGCGCTGCCGCCGCGCCGGTGCTCGCCCCGAACAGCCCGACCGGCAGCGGCTCGCCGGCCTGGCCAGAGCGGAGCCAGTCCACGATGCCGACCAGCCGATCGGAGAGCAGGCCGATGTCGAAGCGCAGCTCGGCGGTCTGCTCGTCCACAAGTTCCTCGTCGGGGGTGAGCAGGTCGACCAGGACGGTACCCAGGCTGTGCTGTCGCAGCGCCCCGGCGACCGCGACGTTGCGTGGGCTGTGCCGGGAGCTGCCGCTACCGTGTGCGAAGAGCACGACGCCCGCCGCCCCGGGCGGGGTGGTCAGCTCCGCCGACAGGCGTACCCCGGCGGTCGGGATCATCGTCTCGGTCGTCCCCGCGCCCATGGCCTTCGACCCCTCTCTCCACCGGCTCGTCCGCCGGTCGTCACGACCGGACCCGACTACCCGCCGACACCGAAGTCAGTCACCCGGTTCCGGCGATGGTCGGTGGCAGGGTTTGCCGAAGGGTTCGCCGGGAACGCCGGACAGGCAGTTTGGCCATTCAGCCGTACCCGCCGAGCGATCGTGAGGGACGCCCATGCCGCGCAAGAAGACCGCCAACGCCGAACCGAGCAGCGCCAGCACCAAGCCGGAGAAGGACGAGATCCAGGAACGCGCCGAACGGCGGGACTGGGCCGACGAGGCTGCCCAAGCCCGTACGGCGGACGATCCTCGTGCGGTAGCTCCGCATGACCGGTCCGGGAAGCCGTCGACCGGTGAGCCACTCTGAGCCGATTAGACGCTTGACACACGACTTCTCCGTTTGTCACCGATTCGTGCACTTCGACCGGTAGGCTGACCTGCGGTCGCCCCGAGCAACTCTCTGTCAGCTGCCGGGACCGGCCGACAGGAGGAACGTGCATGTCCGTACCCGGACGTCCCCGGTCCCCATTGGCCCGGGCGCTGCTCTGTGTGACGAGTGTGTTGGCCGGGGCCGTCGTCGCCGCCGTACCCGCCACGGCCACCCCGGTCCCCGGTGACGAGGGCGGCCCGCCGATGCTGCGGGAGGTGCTCGAAGCCGCCGGCCGCAGCTACCTTGAGGCACGCACCGCCGCCGCCAACTCCAGCCGTCGCCACGAGCGGCTCACCACCGAACTACGCGAAATCGAACGGCGCATCGCCGAGCTGACCCCCGAGGTGGGGCGGATCGCCGCCAACGCCTATCGCGCCGGCCGGCTACGACCCGTCATGGTGCTGGTCGACAGCGGTTCACCCGACAAGTACCTGCGGCGGGCCGAGGCCCTCGACCAGTTGGCGCTGCGCGACAACACCCGGCTCCACGAACTCCACCAGGCCCGCAAACGGGCCACCCGAGCAAAGATCGTGATCGACGCGGAACTCGCCGAGAAGCAGAAGCAGCTCGCCATCATGACGGTCCGCAAGCGGGAGGCCGAACGAGCCCTGGCCCTGGTCGGTGGCGAGAGCACCGGTGGCTGGGTCAACGCGAAGTCCCCGGTTGCCCGGCCCGCCCCCCGGGACCGGAACGGCTCCTGGCCCCGGGAGTCCTGTGACCGCAACGACCCGACCACCTCGGGCTGCATCACGCCCCGACTGCTGCACGCCCTGACCGAGACCCAGCGTGTTGGCTTCACCCGGTACGTCTCCTGCTACCGCCCGGGTGGGCCGTACGAGCACCCCAAGGGGCGGGCCTGCGACTTCTCCAGCCAGTGGAAGGGCTTCGGCGGTGACGCCCAGGGCAACGACCGGATCTACGGCAACAATCTCGCCGCCTTCCTGGTCCGCAACGCCGACCGACTGGGCATCCTGTACGTCATCTGGTACCGCCAGATCTGGTTCCCGGCCACCGGTTGGCGCAAGTACAGTGCCGCGCACGGCGATCCGTCCAGCGACCACACCAACCACGTACACCTGTCGATGCTCTAGCCGCGCCCGCGCGGCTAGAACCCGCCGCTAGCCTGCTCCTCCCGGCGGACCGGACTCCTGGGTACGGCGGACCGGCGCCCGGCCGCGGGGCTGCTGCGGCGGCGGACCGACCGGCGGCAGCGGCGGCACCGGGCAGGTGACCGGGTTCTCGCTGGTCACCCGTACCGTCTCACCATGGTGACGCAGCTCGATGCTGGTGTCGGCGCCCCCGTCCCGGATGCCGTACGTCGTCTCCTGTGGCCGTACGTCCACGTGCAACCGGTGACCGTGCCACCGTAACGAGAACTCCAGCCGATCGAGCCGGCTCGGCAACCGGGGCGCGAACGAGAGCGTGCCATCGTGGTCGCGCAGCCCACCGAACCCGGCCACCAGGGCGATCCACGCCCCAGCCAGCGACGCCACGTGCACCCCGTCCCGGGTGTTCTGGTTGAGGTCGTGCAGGTCCATCAACGCGGCCTCGCCCAGATAGTCGTGGGCCAGTTCGAGAAAGCCCACCTCGGCGGCGATCACCGCCTGGGTGCACGCCGACAGGGACGAGTCCCGCACCGTACGCCGCTCGTAGTAGGCGAAGTTGCGGGCCTTCTGCTCGGCGGTGAACGCGTCCCCCCGCCAGTGCATCGCCAGCACCAGGTCGGACTGCTTCACCACCTGCTTGCGGTACAGATCGACGTACGGGTAGTTGAGCAGCAGCGGGTACTTGTCCAACGGTGTGCTGTCGAAGTCCCACTCCTGGAGCCGGGTGAACCCCTCCACCTGCGGGTGCACCCCCAACTCCTCGTCGTACGGGACGTACATGTCGGTGGCGGCGTCCCGCCAGGCGGCCATCTCCTCGTCATCGACCCCCAGCCGCCAGGCCTGCTCGCTGTGTCGGGTGGCGGCCTCAGCGGCGGCCAACAGGTTCCGCTGTGCCATCAGGTTGGTGTAGACGTTGTCGTCCTTGACCGCCGTGTACTCGTCCGGGCCGGTCAGACCGTCCAGATGGAACCGCCCATGCCGGTCGTGGTGGCCGAGCGAAAGCCACAGCCGAGCCGTCTCCACCAGCAACTCCAGCCCGAATTCGCGTTCAAAGGCTTCGTCCCCGGTGACCAGGACGTAGCGGCGTACCGCGTCGGCGATGTCCGCGCCGATGTGGAAGCCAGCCGTTCCCGCCGGCCAGTACGCCGAGCACTCCTGCCCCTGGATGGTGCGCCACGGAAAGGTCGCCCCGCGCAGATCGAGGGTCCGGGCCCGCTCCTGGGCCAGGTTGAGGGTGGAGTGCCGCCAGCGCAGGGCCGGCGCGACCGCAGCCGGGTTCGTGTAGGTGAGCACCGGCAACACGAACGACTCGGTGTCCCAGAAGATGTGCCCGTCGTAACCCGGCCCGGTCAGCCCCTTGGCCGCGATCGGCCGGGCCTCCGCCCGGGCACCCGCCTGGAGTACGTGGAACAGACCGAACCGGACCGCCTGCTGTACCTCGGGATCACCTTCGAGCCGGACGTCGGAGTTGTCCCAGAACTCGTCGAGGTATTCCCGCTGCTCGGTCAGGAGCCCGTCCCAACCGGAGAGTTGCGCGCCGGCCAGCGCGCCGCTGACCTGGTCGCGCAGCGCCGGCAACGACCGGCTGCTGGACCAGCCGTACGCCATCAGTTTGACCACCCGCAGCCGCTCGCCCGGTTTCAGCTCGCAGGCGACGCTGGTTCGGGCCCAGTCCTCGTACGCCTCGGTGCTGACCCGGGTTCGCTCCGGCCCCTCGATTTCGTGCGTCATCGCCACCGCCACCCGCAGGCCACTGGCCTTGGTGCGGTGGATCAGCAGACCGCCCGCATCCTGGACCAGGCGCTCCTCGGCCTGGAGTGGCTGCTCCAGGGCCGCTGCCACCCGAGGATCGCCGCCGTGCTTGGGTAGCTCCTCGTTGGCGACCAGTTCGGACTGCACGATCACGCGCAGCGGCTTGTCGATCGGCTCCACCTCGTAGCTGATCGCGGCGACCGCCCGCTGCCGGAACGACACCAGCCGGGTGCTGTGGATCCGGACCCCCCGGCCGTCCGGTGACCGCCACTCCACATCTCGGGTGAGCGTTCCGGCCCTCAGGTCGAGCCGCCGCTCATGCGAGACCAGTTCGCCATACCGGACGTCGAAGGGCTCGTCGTCGACGAAGAGCCGAATGAGCTTGCCGTTGGTGACGTTGACGATCGTCTGGCCGGACTCGGGGAAGCCGTAACCTGCCTCCGCGTAGGGCAGCGGCCGCAACTCGAAGAAGGAGTTGAGGTAGGTCCCGGGCAGTCCGTGTGGATCACCCTCGTCCAGGTTGCCACGCAGCCCGAGGTGGCCGTTCGCAAGGGCGAACACCGACTCCGACTGGGCCAGTACGTCAAGGTCGAGACGGGTTTCCCGAACACACCACGGCTCTACCGGGTACGCCCGTTCCCGGATCACCGGACCACCCTCGGCCGCCTTGGACCTCTCCGCACGTTCATGAAATTGCGCCTCCGGATGTCGGCAGTAGTTCGGCCAGGTCGCGCACCACGACGTCGGCACCGTGGGCGAGCAGGTCGTCCGCCTGGCCAACCCGGTCCACGCCGACGACGTACCCGAACCCACCGGCCCGGCCCGCCTCGACGCCGGCGATGGCGTCCTCGAACACGACGGCCTGTTCAGGCTCCACCCCGAACAACTGGGAAGCGGCCAGGAACGTATCGGGGTGAGGCTTACCGCGTAGTCCGGTCTCCCGCGCGACCACCCCGTCGATGCGTACCTCCAGGAGATCTTCGAGGCCGGCGGCGGCGACCACCGCCTGGCAGTTGGCGCTGGCCGACACTACCGCCCGGCGTAACCCGGCCCGTCGCGCTTCCAGCAGGTACGCCACCGAGCCTTCGTAGACCTGGACCCCGTCCCGCTCCAGGACCTCCAGCAGGAAGATGTTCTTGCGGTTACCGATGCCGTGGACGGTGTCGACCTCTGGCGGATCGTCCGGCTCTCCCTCGGGCAGCACGATGCCCCGGGAGGCGAGGAACGACCGGACGCCGTCGGCCCGGGCCTTGCCGTCGACGTACCGGTGGTAGTCCGGTCCGGGGTCGAAGGGCCGGAACACCTCGCCACTGGCCTCGGCCCGCTTCAGCAGAAACGCGTCAAAGGTCTGTGCCCAGGCGGCGTTGTGCACCAGGGCGGTACGGGTCAGCACGCCATCGAGATCGAAGAGACATACGGTCACCTGATCAGGTAGGCCCAACATCACCTCAACCTATCCAGGGCGTCCGTCCGAGAAACGCTGTTCCGGCCGTTTGCCTGTTCCGGCCGTCTGTCAGGGTCCGAGTGTCTGCCCGGTCCGAGTGCTCGCCTGGTCCGAGTGCTCGCCTGGTCCGGCGGTTCACCCGGTCCGGCCGAGGAGTCTGGGTGGGATGGTAGGGGCAGCCCCACCGCATATCCGCCGGCGCACCAGATCGATCTTGACTGGCGGGCTGGCCGACTCGGATATGCCACGGCCACCGCCTCGGCGCTGGCGATCGTCGCCGTGGGTGGCGCGTACCAACTGCTCCCCTGGTAGTGACGCACATCGGTGCGGCCCTCCCGTTGCCCAAGAGGGCCGCACCAGCAGGGCTCGGGTCAGCGCCAGCCCACGTCGATGCGGTCGCCGCGATCGTCGAAGAAGTGCACCGCATCCATCCGTACCGAGATGGCGAGCGGATGCCCCGCCGACACGGTGGGATAGGGCGCGAGCCGCACCGCGAGCTCGGCCGGCCGGCGGTGGTGCCGGCCCGGGTCGGAGAGCACACCGGTGCGGACACCCCCGGTCAAGTCCGCGTTCTCCGCGGTGGGTACGGCCGCCCGACCAATGAATCGCTGGACCGCTCGGCTGAGCCGGCCCGACCCGGCCGACCGCCGGGACCGTCCAGCGGCCTGGGTCCCCAACTCGTCGACGACGATGGCGGTCGCCCCGATGTCAACGAAGGCCAGCGACTCGTGCCCGTGGTGTTCCAGGTAGCGGATCCGGCCCCGCAGCACTTCACCGGGGGCGTCGGGGGCGACCGGGGTGAGCGCCTCGGCACGCATCCCGACCACGATCCGTTCACCGTGGTAGCGCGCCACGGTGCGGGCCCGGATGTCTTCCCAGGGCAACCGCAGCACCTGGTCGCCGAGGTGCAGCGCGACGTGCCGGTCCAGGTGGACGTAGACCGACGCCTCCAGCAGGTTCATCCGGGGACTGCCCAGGAAGGCGGCGACATAGAGTGTCGCGGGCCGCCCGTAGACCTGGGTCGGGGTGCCGACGTCCTGGAGCACGCCTTTCCGCATGATGGCCACCCGATCTGCCATGGTCAGCGCCTCGGCCTGATCATGGGTCACATAGATCGTTGTCACACCGAGTTCGCGCACCAGGCCGGAAATCTCCGCCCGCAACTCGGCTCGCAGCCCACTGTCGAGGTTGGACAAGGGCTCGTCCATGAGAAAGAAATTGGGTCGACGTATGATCGCCCGTCCCATCGCGACCCGCTGCCGCTGGCCACCCGACAACTGGCTGGGTTTGCGACCCAACACGTCCCCGATGCCCAACACACTCGCCACGTCCGCCACCCGCTCGGTGCGGATCGTCTCCTCCACTCCGGACAGTCGCAGCGGGAAGGCGATGTTCTCGCCGACGGTCATGTGCGGATAGAGGGCGAAGTCCTGGAAGACCATGGCAATCCGGCGGTCCCGGGGGGACAGGTCGTTGGCCAGCTCGCTGTCGAGCAGGATGGCCCCGCTGCTCGGCTGCTCCAGCCCGGCCACCATGCGCAGCACGGTCGACTTGCCGCACCCCGAAGGTCCCAGCAACACCATGAACTCGCCGTCGTTGACGTCGAGGCTGATGTTGTCCACCGCCACTGTCCCGTCCGGGAACACCTTCGTGACGTCCTTGAGTGCGACGGTCGCCACCGTCACCTCCCCAGCCTGGTCGCGGAACCCGCAATGACTGTGACCAGGATCATGGACTTCGCCCATCGGGTAAACGTGCCATGTTCCCTGGGTGACGGTTCATCTACCGCGATGAACGGCTGAGGTCCTCCGAACCCAGGCTGGGGCGATGTCCGATCAGGAGCCGAAGACGGGCCGCTCCGTGGTGCCGAACTCCCAGTGCTTGGGCATGCCGGACCACTGTGTTCCGCCGCCACGCAGGAAGTACTCCAGCCCTGGGTCCCAGGTGTGCCCATCGGACCGACGCTGATAGATGTAGCCGAGCGGGTGGGTACGGTAGATCATGCCGCCGGCTCGTCGTACCCGGTCGATGAGTCCCCTGTCGATCGAACGGGGCACCGGCCGCCAACCGCCGACCTGTTCCAGATCACCTCGGCTGATCAACATCGTGCCGCCGGCCACCACGTGGGTGAACGCCTCGGCCCGGCCGGCGTCGCGCCGTACCGTCGTGTCGATGGTCTGCAGGTAGACGAACTCGGCTCCCTTGCCGACCATGGCCGCACCGGAGTGGTGTCGGGCGAGCACCAGGTCCCAGACGTGCTCCGGCCCATATGTGTCGTCGTCGTCGAACTTGGTCACCAGGGTGCCCCGAGACCGGGCGGTGGCTACCCCGATCGCCTCGCCGAACCCGTGCCCCGGTGGCAGCGTCAACAATTCCACCGGACGGGGCGACCGGGCGACCCGGTCCCGCAGCTCGGCCGACAGTTCGACCCCGTGCATACAGAGCACGATCTCCAGGTTGGGGTAGGTCTGCGCCTCGATGGCGGCCAGCGCGTCCGGCACATACTCCAGTCGCTTGGTGACCAGCAGGGCGCTCACCGAGGGCGGCTCGGCCAAAGCTGGGAAGGTTGCGGCGGCAAGCCGCGGCAGGGCGAATCCGGTCGCGTGCTGACGCATCACCGCCCGCCGTTGCCCGACCACGCGCGCCTCCCACTCCAACTCCTCGTCCGGCTCGGGTAGTGGTGCGCTGATCAGGTCACGTACCTCATCGGCCAGGTAGGCGGTGACCGTCGGGGGCAGGTCTGGCACCTGCACCAGAACCCCGGCCAGCACCAGGTGGGCCAGGAAGGTGGCCTCCTCGATCGGATGGCGGGCCGGCAGGGACGGGCAGATCACCGTACCGATCTCGGCCAGCGCCTCCCGGGTCGACTCGGGTAGCCAGGGTCGGTCGACCCGACCGGTGCAGAGGACTCCCTGGGAACCGGTGATCTGCCAACCTCGACCGTCAACGGCATTGGTGAAGCTCAATTGTGCTCGCCCAGCCGTCGGGCCGAACGGACCGTACCGACCACGCACCGTGACGTGCTCCAGGTCGACCAGGACCGCGTCCGGACGGGTGCCTACACCAGCACCGCCGCCGTCGGCGGCGAGGATCGTGCCGTACTGGCTGGCCGGAGGGTTGCCGACCGGATCCGCAGCGGCGGTCTGGCCTGGCTCGACCGGTGGTCGCGCTTCGCCAGTAGCGGTGAGCACGATGTCGTACGGCCGGATGTCCTCGTTGTCCGGCAGCTCGCCGGAGAGTGCGATCTCGTTCTGTCCGGTACCCAGCCAGGCCGGAAACACGTCCTGGGCTGTGACGTCCGCACTGGCCGGGTGCGGCATCGGCCGGACCGGGGTGAGCAGCGGAAGGACTGCGCTGATCACCTTCCGCAGCGGCCGGGGCCACTCCACCTCGATGTCCACGACTGCGCGACCCTCGCCGCTACGGGGTAGCCGGAGTCGGTGGGAGAGCACGTGCGTGAGCGGGCCGAGCCGGCCGGACCAGCCGCCCTGCGGGATGGTCCAGGAATTGACGATGACCGAAACCCGGGTGACCTCGACGAGCGAGGTGGGATCAGTCAGGAGATATCGCAGCCACTCGACGGACTGGGCGGAGACCACCATGCGATGGACTCGGTCTCCGGGGCGGGGCCCGGAGCGTCCACCGCCCCGACCAGGCACCTCGGTCACGCCCGCCCCCAACAGGCTGACGGGCCCGCTACGACGCCACATGCCATTACGGTCACCGACGACGATCCGCCAGCGGAGATAGCTATGTGCCGGTTTTTGGCTCGACAACCCAATCCCTCTCTACGTTTGGCGCTGACGCACGCCGGGGTGCTGACCGTCGTAGTGCTGATCCCAGCCTACGTCCCGGCGCTGGATACACTTTCTTCGTGTCGAGCCGGAAACGAACCATGATGTCGGGGTCCTCCTCACCACAGGTCAGACTGTTCCGAAACGACTGGAGCCCCCTGGCTCCCGGCGAGTTGGGCCAATGGCTACCCACCAAGTCGGTCTCCGTGGTCATTCCTGCCTACAACTGTCAGGAATCGCTCGACCTGACGCTCGCCTCGTTGAGCCACCAGACCTATCCCGCCCACCTGCTCGAAGTGGTCGTGGTCGACGACGGCAGCGAACCGCCCATCGAACTACCCAAGATCCGTCCGCTCAACTGCCGAATCGTCCGGACGGCTGACCATTCCGCCGGCTGGGGAAGGTCCAACGCGCTGCACGTCGGGGCGACGGTAAGCACCGGGGAGATCCTGCACTGGCTCGACGCTGACATGATCGTCTTTCCCGAGCACGTCGAGGCGCAGGTGCGGTGGCAGCACGTCTCCGATGAGGCGGTAACCCTCGGTTACAAGCGTTTCGTCGGTAACGGTTGGGCCACCCCGGAGGAGGTCGCCGAACGGTGCACGAAGGGCACCATCGACACACTCTTCCGGTTCGAGGACACTGAGCCCCACGACTACGTCGAGAAGCTCATCGACGACACCAAGCAGCTCCGGGCCGGTGACCACCTCAACTTCCGGGCCCATGTCGGGGCTACCGCCGCCCTGCCCCGGTCCCTCTACGAGGCGACCGGAGGGCTCAACACCGAGCTACGACTCGGTGAGGACACCGAGTTCGGCTACCGCCTGGCCCAGGCTGGTGCCGTGTTCATCCCCGAGCCGCTCGCCAGGAGCTGGCACATGGGGGCGTCGCACATGATGACCAAGGGCGACGCCCTACGGCGTTACAACCACCCGCACCTCGCCGACCTGATGCCCCAACCTCGCTACCTGCGCCCGGTGGGCAACCGCTCCTGGGCCGTGCCACTGGTGACCGTGGTCGTGCCGGCCGACGGCAGTTTCGAACTGGTACGTACGTGCGTCGACCGGCTGTTGGCCAGCGACCAGACCGATCTGCGGATCAAGCTGGTAGCCGACTGGGACGAGATCAGTGAACGACGCCAGTCCGTGCTGAACGACCCGGTGCTGGACCGCCGCCTGATCGCCGTCACCTACCGCTCGGAGCCCCGGGTCGAGCTGGTGCGGTCCGCCCCGGTCACCGCCTACCCCTCCGCCTTCCTACTGCACGTCCCGCCACACCTGGGTGTCCACGCCAACACCGTGCGACGGTTACTGAAGCTCGCCGACGAGAAGCAGATCGGGCTGATCCGGCTCCTGGCACCCGGGGTGAAGTCGCCCAACGAGGCGCTGGCACTGTGGCGCACCTCGGCTCTGAGTCGCGCGCTACGGGTCCAGGAGCCCGGTGAGCCCCTCGACCGGGTGGTCGCCGAGGTGGCCGGAGAACGCTGGGTCAGTGGTGACGACTTCGACGTGGTCAACCTGGAGGCGCTGCCGGTCACGGATTTGGCCTCCCCGAGGCCACGCCTGGTCACGATCACCGAAAAGCGCAAGACGACGCCCGGCGGGGACACCATCCCAGTAGGCGGTATCCGCTCGCTTGCCCGGGCGACCCGCTTCGTGGCCCGCCGCTACGCCGATGGAGCCGCCCGCCAGGTGAAGCGCCGGGTCCAGAACCCGGGGTCCTGAATTCGACGGGCCGTCGGCGTACCGGGGTGCCTGGTCGCAAGCCTGGTCAGGCTGGCGGCGGCACGCCCGGTCAGTGCCGGGATACGGCCGGCCCGATCCGCAGCGTCTCCCGTCCCCGGTCAGGGAACAACTCCACCCGTCGGCCGCGTACCGCCACGTCCCGGGGCAACAGACGCCGGGCCGAGGTGTCGAACAGCAGGTCGATCGGGCTGGTGGTCGCCTCCCGCCGATAGAGCGGCAGCCAGTCGCCATCCGCCGGACCGACCTCGTCGAACAGGGAGATCCGAGCCGTCCACCGGCCCGCGGCCACATCCGCCAGGACCTCGACATCGGGCGGCGGCAACTCGGCCGGATCGCTACCCTCCCGCCGACGCAACACCACCCGCAGGTCGTCCCAGCCGGACTGCTCGCCGGGCAGTTCTCCGGTCAACGTCAGAACGCCGTCGGTCAGATCCGTGTCGTACACCACCGGGCCGGGGGGCTGCGCCCGCACCCACAGCACCTCGTCGTCCGACGGCCGGGCCACCAACTCCACGCCCCCGACGGTGTGCCGAACCCCGGCGAAGTCGGCCGGGACCGGTAGGTCCTGTGCGTCGCCACCGCCCACGTCGGCGAAGCTAACCCGCCAGCCGGCACCCGCCTCCCCGACCAGCACCGGACGGTCCCGTAGACCGCTGCCGGCAACCAGGTCGGCCAGCGGAATACGCGCCGACCAGGCCGTACCGACCTCGGCCGGTCGTACCGGGTAGGTCCGCCAGATCACGCCCGAAACCCGGGTCAGTCGCAGCACCGCAGTCGTGGGTCGGGTCAATGCCGTGCCCTCCACCAGCAACGCGTCACCATCGACCCGGGTCGCGGTTACCCCGACCGCTGGGCGCTCAACCCGCAGGCGGAGCCGGCCGGAGCGCACGTACGGCACTAACCGGACACCGTCGGCGACCCAGCGGGCGGGCAGCGTCGGGCGGGCCTCACCCAGGCCCAAGGGCCGCCGCTGCGGCCGTCCGGCATCGAAGATGGCGACGTTGAAGATCCAGTCCCCCACCTCCCAGTCGCCCCGACCCCGCAACCGGGCCGGATCCACCCGGACGACAAATCCGGCCCACCCGTACGGCACCGGACTGGATGCCTGGGCAACATGGTGGGCCCGGCTCGGTAGCAGGACCCTTCGCCGTTGACCGGCGTCCTCCCGCAGCCACAGCATCCGTACCGACCGCCAGGGCCGGTCCGCGCCCCGGACCATGTCGTACGCGAGCCCCCGTACATACAGCTGATCCCCGACCCAGCGAGCCTCGTGCACCTCGGTCCGGATACCTTCCGGCGCTCGGAAGAGATGCCGGGGCGCGGCCGGATGCGGGTTCTCCAAGAACGGAAGCTGGACGTAGTAACCACGTCCGCGGCGTACCACCGGCGGCGTCACGCCGCTCCGGCTGGCCGCCACCACGGTCACCAGCTCGGACAGGGCTCGGGCCCGGGCGAGCCGCCACGCCACCCGAAGCCGGGGAACCAACCGGTCCACCACCCGAGCGTCGACCCGGCTCAGGTAGTCAGCGGTCAGGTCCAGGAACTGGATCCGGTAGTCGTGGTCGACGTCGGGCAGCAGGTCGAGGAACATCCGCAGATCGCTCTGTAGAACGGTCTCGTCGTACCAGTCCTTGAGCTTGCTGTCCCCGAGCCCGGCCAACGACCGGCTCGCGCTGTCCACGGCGGCGAACCGGTCGACCAGATTGCGTACCTCGGTCTGCCGCTGGCTGATCGACGCCACGGCGCCGGCCTCCCGCTGCCGCCAGTAGTAGACCGGCAGGTCGATCACGTCGACCGACTCGGCCAGCGCGTACGCCGGGATCGTGACCGGGATGTCCTCGTAGCGCACGCCTTCCGGGAACCGCAGTCCGTGCCGCTCCCAGAAGGACCGCCGAAAGACCTTGTTACAGGCCAGCCGGTCGTAGACCAGGTTGCGCTGATCCTTCAGGGTGATCCGCAGTCGAGTGTTCCGATGGGTGCCCCGGTGCAGCGGCGACTGGCGCAGCCCTCGCGAGGTGAGCAGCGCGACGTTGCCCGTGGCGAAGTCCGAACCGGTCTGCTCCAGCGCACCGACCAGGACCTCCAGGGCGTACGGCGGCAGCACGTCGTCGCTGTCCACGAACGTCAGGTAGTCGCCGGTGCCGAAGTCGATGCCCACATTGCGCGCCGCGCCCAGCCCTCGGTTGGGTTGGCGGACCAACCGGAACCGAGGGTCGCCGGCCGCCTGCTGCTGGGCCACCTCGGCGCTGCCATCGGTGGACCCGTCATCGACCAGGACGATGTCCAGGTCCGGGTACGTCTGGCTGGCCAGCGAAGCGAGGCACTCAGGTAGGTACCGCTCGACGTTGTAGATCGGTACGACGACGGTGATGACCGACCCCATACCTGCCCCCATCTCTCAGCTGGACTCGCCGAGGAACACCTTTCGGACGACCCGTTCCGCGGCCCGGCCATCAGCCGGCGTGCAGAACTTACGCCGGAACTGACTACGTGCCTTCGCCGCGGTGTCGTTGTCGACGCCCCCGGTACGGAACAGGTCGAGCAGGTCCGGGAAGGACGTGACGACCGCTCCCGGCGGCTCGGCCGTGATGTCGAAGTAGACACCCCGTACGAGTCGGTAAGCCTGCCAGTCAGGAGCGTAGACGACAATCGGACGGTCCAGGACGGCGTAGTCGAACATGACTGAGGAGTAGTCGGTGACCAGCACGTCCGAGGCCAGGTAGAGCTCCTCCACACTCGGGTACGCCGACACGTCCCGGGCCCGGTCGGCCAATCCCGCGTTACCCGGGGAGTGGGCCCGGTCGTGGAAGTAGTGGCTGCGGATCAACAACCGCCCGTTCGGCCCGATCGCCGCCAACAGCTCGGCCGGGTCGAACGGCGGGTGGTAACCCGGGTGGTGTTCCCGGTGGGTCGGCGCGTAGAGCACGACCTTCTCCCCGGGCTCGATACCCAGCTTCGCCCGGATCTGGGCCACGTCCTGGGCGGTGGCGGTGACGAGTTGGTCGTTACGGGGATAGCCGGTCTCCAGGGTCTCGTACCGGCACGGGTACGCCCGCTCCCACATCTGCGTGGTGAACGTGTTCGAGGTAATGCTGTAGTCCCAGCGGTCGGCGCGACGCATCTGGCCGGCGAAGTCGTCGTCCTGTACGCCGCCCGGGTAGGCCTGCTGATCCAGCCCCATCACCTTCAGCGGGGTGCCGTGGTGGGTCATCACGTGCACCGAACCGGGTCGCTTCACCACGTTGTTCGGCCAGTTGACGTTGTTGATCAGCCACTTGGCCCGGGCCAGCGTGCGGTAGTAGCGCAGCGATCCGGCGACCACGTAGTCGACCCCGGGCGGGATGGTGCTGGCCTTGTCGCGGCGCACCACGAACACCCCGCGCACCCCGGGGGCCAGCTGCCGGGCCTTCTCGTGGATGGCGGCCGGGTTGCAGGAGTAGCCGCGGTACCAGTAGGCGGCGTAGACGGCCAGTGACTCGTCCATCGGGCGGCGCAACTGGAGGCGGTAGTAGCTGCGGTAGACGGCCTCCCGAGCCAGCCGGACCGTCGACCGGGCCAGGTTCCGCCCCTTGCGAGCAACCGTACCGATGGTCTGCCGGGCCCAGTCGGCAGCGCGGAACCCGATCCGGAGCGCCTGGAAGGTCCGGTTCCGGCCACCGGCGACCAGGCGGTGCTTCAGCCCTTCCACCCCGCCGGGCATCGGATAGCCACCCGGCGGAAGGTAACGACGGTAGTGCTGGGTCATCCCGGTGAAGAACCGGCCCCGCAGTTCGGGCGGCAGCCGGTCGTCGTTGCCCCGGACGACCAGGAAGTGCCAGATCATCCGGCGGAACAGCAGCTTGCGCAGCTCGGCTGCGCCGGGCCGGGAGTCGTCGAAGGTGTCGAAGACCTGGGCCCAGTTGGGGAAGATCGCGAAGTGGCCGTCGCCAACCGTCCGGGTGGCCGCGCCCGCCCGGCGCTGCCGGTAGTAGACGCAGACCCGGTCCAGCAGGGAGATCCGCTCGGCGGTCAGCAGCAGCCCGTACGTGAACGGGACGTCCTCGTACCAGCCGGAGCGGAAGTGGAAGTTGAGCTTGGCCAGCACGTCCCGCCGGATGACCTTGTTCCACGGCACGTGCAGGATCTCGATCGCCTTGGGCCAGTCGCGCAGGGCGAAGACCGGCGGGGCCTCGTGAAAGGTACGACCCGGCAGGCTCGGTTCGGTCCGGTTGTCCCAGTGCACCCGGGCGTAGTCGACGATCAGCACCTCGGCGTCGGTCTCCCGGAGCCGGTCGGCCACCGCCCGGATCGCCCCGTCGGCAAGCCAGTCGTCACTGTCGATGAACCAGATGTACTCCCCGACCGCCTCGGCGAAGCCTCGGTTCCGGGCTGGCCCCTGTCCCTCGTTCCGGTCCAGCGTGATCACCCGCAGCCGGGCGTCCCGGGCGGCGTACTCGGCGAGGATCTCGCCGCTGCTGTCCGGGGAGCAGTCGTCGATCGCGATCACCTCAATGTCGGTGAACGACTGGGTGAGGATCGAGTCCAGGCATTCGCGCAGGTAACCCTGCACCTGGTAGACCGGCACGACAAAGCTGATCAGAGTCATGGATTCCGTTCCCCAGCGGCCCCACGGGCTGCCACCGTCTCGGGCCGACCGGCATCTTTCAGCGGATCTGTCTGGCCTGCTGCCAGTTTGACACTAACGTCGGTGCGCTGTCGGCGACCAACCGGGAGCCAACCGCCCAAAGCGTTCACGATGAAGACCAGCGCCAGGTACGCGGCGAGTTCGATCATGCCGATCTCGGCCAGGCTCCCCGCCCCCAGCACGGTCGCGCCGGTCAGGAAGGCGATTCGCCCGTCCCAGCCCAGCCCGAACGCGCGCAGCAGTGGCGGCCGTTCCCGCTTCTCCAACCGGGCGGTCAGGTCGTAGTGGTGCAGCGCCAGCACGAACGACATCGCGAAGATCACCGGCGGGGTCACGTCGGAGACCACCCCGACGGCGATGACGAACAGGTACTCCGTGGCCCGCAACGCCGCCGGCACCAGCCAGTCCAGCGGCCCGGCGTGCGGTGCCGCGGCGGGCAGCCCCGCCAGGAGCGCGATCACCGCGCCGCCCACCAGCCACCAGCGCAGCTGTCCCCCACCGGCGCCGACCAACCCGGCCACCACCAGCGCCGCGCTCGCCGCTGCGGCGAGCAGCGCGAAGGGCAGCGGGGCCGGCACCCGCAGCCGCCGACCGGCCGCGCCGATCCAGCCGGCCAGCGGCCCGTCGTCGCGGTAGAGCCGGGTGTCCACCCGGTCCAGCACCGACACCCGCATCGACCAGGCGCGCAGGGTGCGCAGGCCACCGGTGTACGCGAATGCCAGCGTCCCCCAGGTCAGCACCGCGATCAGGGCGACCAGCGGGTTGAACAGCGCCACGGCCAGCGCGATCAGGGCCCAGCGCTCGCCGATCGGGAAGACCACGGTGCGCTTGAGCCAGTACGACAGCGAGCCCGAGTCGGCCTGCACCCGGGTGGAGGCCTGACTGAGCCGGGCGCCGATGCCACCGGCGGCACCAGCTGCGGCAGTCGGCTTCGGCCGGCGGGCCGCCTCGTCGTGCAGGGCGCCGTACCAGGTGTCGGTCATGTGCCGGACGGTCTGGAGGGAGATCGCCGCGATCGCCAGTGGCCAGCCCCAGCCGTCGGCCAGTCCGGACCGCTCGACGCCGACGGCGAGGCCGGCGTAGACCAGGTATTCCTTGGCCCGGTCGGCCATGGTGTCCAGCCAGCCACCCCAGGCGCTGAAGTTGCGGGTGTAGCGGGCCACTTGGCCGTCGACGCAGTCGAGGACGAAGCCGAGGTAGAGCAGGATGCCGCCGACGACCAGGGCGACCCGGCCGCCGTAGCCGAACAGGATCGCCGCCGCGATGGCGAAGAGCACCGAGATCGCGGTCACCCCGGTCGGGCCGAGGCCGATCCGGGCGGCCAGCCGGGTCACGTACGGCGACCAGCTGCTGACCGCATACGTGGTGAAGAAGTCGTCCTTCTCCTTGACCGACAGCCGCAGTTCCGCCCGGTCCTCGTCCACCGCGGCGACCGCCGCCTCGGCGGCAAGGGCGGATGACTGGTCGGCGGCCCTGTGCGCGACGAGCAGCCGTACCCGGTGAGCGAAGATCCGGGTGTCGGCCCGGGTGAAGGCGGCGAAGAGCCGGTCCAGCGGAGTCTCCGCGCCATCGGCCGGGGCTGACTCCGCCGCTACCCGGGCGGCCCCGGCCAGCGCCGGCAGGTCCTCCGGACCGACCCGCAGCGCGCCACCGAAGACACCGGTGGCAGCACCGTCGTAACCGATGGCCGGGCCGGCCGACACCACCAGGCCACGGTCCTCGGTCAGGACCGCCTGTCCCGGCCCGGCCGGGTCGGTGAGGACCAGCGCGCCGGTCGGGCCGATCGGACTGGTCAGCAGATGCCGCAGTACGGCGGTGTGTGCGATCAGGTCGGCACCGCACAGCAGCAGTGTCTCGGTGCCGGCCTCGGCCAGGTCGGCGACCTCGGCCAGGTCGCTGGTGATCACCACGTCCCGGGCCCCGGCCCGGCGCAGCTGGCCGCCAAGCCGGTCAGCCAGTGCTTCCCCGCTGGCGAGGGTGATCGGTGCCGAGGCGGGGGCAGCGATGAACAGTACGGCCAGCGTCACGTCCGGACCACGTTGTTGTACGCGTCGAGGGCCTCGCGCACAGTTCCGTCGACCTCCAACCGACCGGCGTTGAAGTAGAGGCCCCGGGTACAGAACCGGGTCAGGTCGCTCTCGTTGTGCGAGACCAGCACCAGCGTGCGCCCCTCGGCAAGGAGCCGCTCGATGGTGGCGTAGCACTTCTTGCGGAACTCGGCGTCGCCGACCGCCATCACCTCGTCCATGAGCAGGATGGGGTGCTGGAGGTGGGAGATCACCGAGAAGCCGAGTCGGACCTTCATGCCGGACGAGTAGTGCCGGACCGGGGTGTCGATGGCCTTCTCGCACTGCTCACCGGCGAACGAGATGATCTCGTCGAAGTTCCGCTTGAGGTAGGCGGCGCTGAGGCCGTGCAGCGAGCCGACCAGGTGCACGTTCTCCCGGCCGGTCAGGTCGTTGGAGAAGCCGGCGGAGAGCTCCAGCAGGGGCGCCACGGCACCACGTACCTTGATCCCGCCCTCGTCCGGGATCAGCACGCCGGCAATCAGCCGCAGCAGGGTGCTCTTGCCGGTGCCGTTCTTGCCGATGATGCCCATGGCGTCGCCCGGCCGGACCTCGAAGTTGACGTTGCGCAGCGGCCAGAACTCGTTGGCCTGGGGCTGGCGTCCGCCCCGGTGGATGAACATCTCCCGCAGCCGCAACTGCCGGCGGCGGTTGCGGACGAACCGGATGCCGAGGTTCTCGGCCTCGATGATTGGCGTGTCCACTACAGCTCCTTGAGAACGGCGGGTTCGAGCCGGCGGAACACCCACCAGCCCCCGACCAGCATCAGCAGGCTGCCGGCGAACGCGAAGGCGAGGAGCCGGGCGTCGGGGAACTCGCTCGGGTACCACACCGCGTGGTGCAGCTGGAAGATGCCGACCAGTGGGTTGATCTCGTAGATCACCTTGACCCAGTCCGGCATCGAGGAGTCCCGAACCAGGCTGAGCGGGTAGATGATCGGGGTGGCGTAGAAGAGTACCCGGGTGACCAGGCGCATCAGTCGCTCCACGTCACGCATGAGCACGTTGAGCGAGGAGAGCAACAGGGCGATGCCGACCAGCAGAGCCGCCTGGAGCAGCACTGCCAGCGGCAACGCCAGCAGGGAAACCCCGATCTCGATCTTGCCCAGGACGGCGTAGACGATCGCCAGGACGGCGAGAATCGGCAGCCCGGCGATGTACTCGGCGAATCGCCCGGTGACCCGACCGATCGGGAACACCTCGCGGGGCATCCGCATGGTGGTGATCAGTCGAGCCTGCCCGGTAAGGGCGTTGGTGGCCTCGCTGATCGCCGAGTTGGTCCACATCCAGGCAAAGATGCCGGTAATCAGAAAGAGCGGATACGACTCCGCAGCGTCACCAAGATGTCTGTTGGTGGCGTTCTGATAGAGCATCCCGAAGACGAAGAAGTAGATCGCGCCCATACCGAGCGGCTCGATCAATGACCAAAAGTAACCAAGAACCGACTGCTGATACTTGACCGCCAGGTCTCGTCTGACCAGCAACCGTAGTGAATTGCGATAGGACCACAACGCACCGACGCCAGACGTCACAGCCGCCTCCAGCTCAGGATTGGGTCAGACCACCAGCACTCCGGTGACCTCTGTCGCAAACGGCCCCGACGAAGCGTGGCCCGTACGGCACACGCGTCGCGGCGGCTGACTCGCCGACGCGGGCCGCTGACGCGCCATAGGTTAGCAGTCTGTGAAGCGCCAAAGTAAGCGCATGACCCGGCTACGCTCAGCACTCGATCACGTTCACCGCGAGCCCGCCGCGCGCGGTTTCCTTGTACTTGACCTTCATGTCGGCCCCGGTCTCCCGCATCGTTTTGATTACCTTGTCCAGCGAGACCGCGTGCACTCCGTCGCCGCGTAGCGCCAGTCGGGCTGCGGTAATCGCCTTTATGCTGGCCACAGCGTTGCGCTCGATACACGGAATCTGTACCAGGCCGCCCACTGGGTCGCAGGTCAGCCCGAGATTGTGTTCCATTCCGATCTCCGCCGCGTTCTCCACCTGTGCCGGTGTGCCGCCCATCGCCTCTGCCAGCCCGGCTGCCGCCATCGAGCAGGCCGAGCCGACCTCCCCCTGGCACCCGACCTCGGCCCCGGAAATCGAGGCATTCTCCTTGAAGAGCACCCCGATGCCCGCCGCCGCGAGCAGGAACCGGATCACTCCCTCCGAGGTAGCGGATGGAACAAACCGCGTGTAGTAGTGCAAAACCGCCGGAATGATACCGGCTGCCCCGTTCGTCGGCGCGGTCACCACCCGGCCGCCCGCCGCGTTCTCCTCGTTCACCGCGAGCGCGAAGAGAGTCACCCAGTCCATCACCCAAAGCGGATCGACCGCACCGGTTCCGGACTGGAGACCAGCGCCGGCCACACCGGTTCCGGACTGGGGACCAGCGCCGGCCGCAGCGGCGTCCGGCCGCCCGCCGTCCGCCTCCAGGCTGCGACGCAGTTCCGCCGCGCGCCGCCGGACCCGCAACCCGCCGGGGAGTACGCCGTCCCGCGTACAACCCCGCTCGACGCACTCCCGCATCACCCGCCAGATCTCCAGCAGGCCCGCCCGGACATCCGCCTCGCTGCGCCAGGAACACTCGTTGGCGAGGATTACGTCACTGATCGACAGGTTGGCCTCGGTAGCGACCGTCAACAGCTCGGCACCGGTAGAGAACGGGTAGCGAACCCGGGTGGCGTCCGACTTGATCCGGTCCGCCCCGGCCGCCGCCTCGTCCACCACGAACCCGCCGCCGACGGAGTAGTAGGTGCGGGCCCGGATCTCGCCCCCGAGCGCGTCGTACGCCGCGAAGGTCATGCCGTTGGGATGGAAGGGCAACGACCGGCGGCGGTGCAACAACAGATCGCGGCCGGCGTCGAAGTCGATCGCGTGCGTACCGAGTAGGGCAATTCGTCCGGTCGTGCGCACTTCGGCGACCAGCTCCGGCACCCGGTCGGTGTCGACGGTCTCCGGCAATTCGCCCGCGAGTCCGAGCAGCACCGCCCGATCACTGCCGTGGCCGTGCCCGGTAGCCCCGAGCGAGCCGAAGAGTTCGGCCCGGACCCGTGCGGTGTCCGTGAGCAGTCCGTCCGCCTTCAGCCCGGCTACGAAGGTACGAGCCGCACGCATCGGCCCCACCGTATGCGAGCTGGAGGGCCCGATCCCGACGGTGAACAGGTCGAAAGCACTGATCATCGATGCCCCCTCCCGGCCATCGCGGGTAACGGCTCCGGCCGGGGTGCCGGACCCGCCGAGCGGCTGCCGACCGGCGAGCCTACCCCGCTGGTGCCCTGACTGACATTGTCGCTCGCCATTCGGGGTAGGCACCTACGGGTGACGGGACGGCAAATCCACCTCCGGTCGGAGGGCCCCGCGACCCGCCGTCCCTACCGTGGAATTCAGCCGCAGCGGACCGCCGCGGGTTGGGAGAGGACATCATGAGCCGCAAACTGGTACGCCCCCGGGCCGGACGAATGATCGCAGGCGTCTGCGCCGGCCTGGCCCGCCGCTTTGGCATCTCCACCGGGATGGTGCGCCTGCTCTTCCTGCTCTCCCTGCTGATCCCCGGCAGTCAGGTGATCATCTACCTGGCGCTGTGGATCATCATGCCGAACGAGGACCGCTACCTGGCTAGTGCGCACTGAGCCAGCCGACCGTTCCGGCCAACCAGCCCCCAGCCGACCGTTCCGGCGAGTTACCGCCGGAACGGTCGCGCTTCCGGGGGATTACCGCCGGATCGCCACCACGATGCCCTCCGGCAGATCATCGACGACCGCCCAGTGCTGTGAGGAGAACTGTGCCGGCTTGAACCGGTTACCCCGCCACGCCCAACCATCCTCGCGCTCGTAGAGGACGAAGACGTCGACGGGGCCGAACTTGGTGTTGGCCGAGGCGGTGGCGAACGCAGCCGGGTCCGTGATGCCGGCCAGCCGCTTGACCTCGGCATGCCGCTCCTTGCCATGGGACAGGGTGCTGTTGACGACCGGGTCGTTGCCGGCATAGCCCGGCCACGGCACATACGCGAAGAGCCGTTCATCGACCGACAACGTGACCGGCTGCGGATCGGGTCCCAGCTCGCGCTCCACCGCCTGCTGGATCGCGGTCATCGGGAACCACGGACGCCGCCCCTCGTCCGGGGCGTACTGCGGGTATCCACCGCCGGGCAGCGGCTCGGTGTGCGCCGTGGCGGCCTGCTTGGCCGTCACAGGCATCGAAGCCAGCGTGCTGGGCGTCCACTGGAGGGCGATGCTGGTGCCCGACCAGGCCAGGAGCACCGCCATCAGGGCAGCAGCGGCCATCCGTGGCGGGTTGAGCCGCAGCCGGCGCAGCATGATCGGGACGGCATGGACAAGGACCAGCACCCCAGCGACGGTGAGGAGGATGCCGTACAGCCGAGAGGTGTAGTGCAGGAAGCTCTCGTGTCCGGTCGCGACGAACCGGAGCATCGCCACCAGCCGGTAGCCGTAGACCGCAACGATCATCACCAGGATCGGCCGCGCCCACCAGGTCGAACGCCAGAACCACACCAGCCCGACCAACCCGACCAGTTGCAGGAAACCGACCGGCGTCAGCGACAGGAACGGGAACAGCTCGGTGTTGCTCGATGTGAAGACGTAGAGGTCATGGACCTGTTCCCCGCCGATGGTCGCCACACCCCAGAGGAACGGGACGACGTACCAGGAGGAAACCACGAAGGCGACGGCCGCGATGAGCCCCAACCGGCGTACATAAGCCCACCGGTCCGGCTCGGTACGCCAGCCGATCACCATGAGGACGATGAGGCCGAAGACGCCGTACACGACCCACGCCTGGTAGGTGATGGCGATGAAACCGCCGATCAGGCCCGCCAGCAGCCAGTGCATCCGGCTACGGATCGGTCGCGCGAAGACATCGAGCATCCACGGCACGAAAATGCCGAGGGTCAGCACTTCGTATCCCTTACGCGGGTCCAGCCAGGTAAGCAGGGCCACGGCGGTTATCGCCAGCGCGACCCAACTGCCCGCCAGCCGCCGCCACAGTAGGAATGGGACAAGTACCGCAGCAGCGATGAAAAGCACCTGGAAGTCCGCGACCAGCTTCCATGCGGGCACGTCGAGGAGCACCGAAGCACGCCCGATCAACCAGGTGTAGAACGGCGGATACTCCGACGGCAGCGACGGCACCAAGGTGTCCGAGCTTGCAATGGTGGTGGTGTAGCGAGTCGCCGAACCGGTGACCCGCCCGGCGTCCCCGGTAAGTCCACCGAACCCGAATGGCGTCCCATACAGGCCGACCCGCAGCATCAGCACGGACCACGCGGTCGCCAGACCGGCGGCTACCCCGGCAATCAGCTCGGTCGACCAGCGAATCGCGACGATGAACAACGCAGCGGCCAGCAACAGAGCGGCTGCGATGGAGAGAGCCGCAGCGCGGGTGGTGAAGGGATCCAGCCGGGTCAGGTTGGGCACGACAAAGGCCACCGGGACGGCCAGCATGCTGGTGGCCACCGCCACCGTGCCCGCATTGACCCATCGACCCAGCCTGCGGCCCTTGCCGCGCCCAGCGACCGCCTCACTGGTGCCCTCGGAGGATTCGGCCTGGGCAGCCTGATCCTCGACGGGGGCCTCTTTCGTAGTCTGCGGGACGTCGAACACTTGCCTCAAGGCAGGGTTTCCCACGATTTCTCCCGGCATAGGTCCCAGGCTCGCTGACGCCGGCCGGACTCCCGGCAGCCTGCGCCCTGGACGGGGCAGCACAAAAGGCCCGAGCGTTCGCTAGCATTTCTCGGCGTCACTGTAGCCCGAAGATTCGCACGATCTCGCGATTGGGGTCGACTTGCCAGCGCCTGTCGCAGTCCTCTTGGCAGCATCGCTGCTATTTGGCCCGTACCTACTTATCCGATGGGCCGCCGTCGGATCTATCCGCGCGATCGACTTCGCCATCGCACCACCAGTGTCCTTCGCCCTGCTGTCCTGGCTCGGCCTCATGCTGAACCTGGTGGACATTCGCTTCTCGCCGCTTTCGGTCGCCCTTGGACTGGTAACACCGATGGTGCTGTTGCTCGTCGTACGGCTGTTGCGGCAGCGACGCGACCCGGCGATCCGGTCCGACTCCAGTTGGCCTCGGCCCCGGTTGAGTGAGTTGCTCGGCCTCGGCGCAGCCGGAGCCTTCACCATCTCGATCTGGGCCTCCAGCCAGCGGTGGGTCTCCGGGATCCCCCAGTACTGGGACGGCATCTGGCATGGCTATCTCGTCGGCACGATCATGCGTCGCGGGCTCGCCAGTCCATTCGAGTTAAGCCCACTGGATCCGTACATAACCGAGCCCGTCGATGTTTACCCATACGGTTTCCACCTCGTAGCCGCACTAGTGGGCGATTTCTCCTCTGTCGCGAGTGGAATCAACGCCACCCAGATCGCTGGCGCGGCATTCGTTGCCACCATCGGCACGCTGGTAGCGACACGGGAGGTGTACGGGCGTGACCGAATCGCGCTCGTGGTCGCACCGGTGGTCATCGTGCTCATGTCCTGGTGGCAGGTGCGTAACGCAGGCATCCCGTCCTACAACATGGGTATGGCGATGCTGCCGGGGGCGTTCGCCGCCGTCGTACACGCGCAACGGACCGGCTGGACCCCCACCCGCACCATCCTCGCCGGAGTGGCGATCGCCGGTCTCTGGCTCGTACAGCCGGCTTCCGTTTTTTCCATGTTCGTCGTCCTCATCCCATATGCCCTGGTGCAACTCTGGCGGCGCCCCGTGGGCGAGCGCCGTATCTCGTGGCGACGGATACGTGCCGTGGTGCTCCTGGGAATGGCCGCGGGTCTGGTCGCCCTGCCGTGGCTACTGGTCACCCTGGCCAAGGTCTCGGACACGTTGGAAGCCACCCGGGCGCGGACCATGGGTCTATCCGAAAGTGTGCTGCGGGTACTACTCATGTCCGACCCCGGAAGGACGACGAACTGGGTCCTCTGCGTCGGTGTCGTCCTCGGCCTCGTCCTGGCGGTGATCGGTCGCATACCCCGCTGGTTGGCCGGAGCTTGGCTGCTGACGGCGGGGCTGTACGTCGTAGCCGCCGGCTCTGAGAACGACGAACTTCGGCGAACCCTCACCGGGGTCTGGTTCACCGACTGGTACCGCCTGGCCGACATCCTCGCCTTCGTCGGCGCTCTGCTGCTGGCTGGGTTGGCCTCGGTACTCGTGGCCCGGGTCAGGGGCACCGGCCAGCGGATCATGATCGCGGTTTTGGCGGTCGCCGGTGTCGCGGCCGCTGTCGTCGCCGTACCGACAAACCGCACATACACGGCGGCGCTCACCACTCCCTCGCTCGTGACACCGACCGAAATGGAAGCCGCACGCTGGGTGGCCGATCAATCCCAGCCAGGCGAACGGGCCCTCAACCAGTGGAGTGACGGCAGCCCCTGGGGCTACGCACAGTACGGGACGCCGGTAGCGGTCGCATACAGCAGCACCGTGTACCGGATGCGCGACCGCAACTACCTGATCTCACACTTCGGCGAGCTGGGATCCAATCCGAAGGTCGACGCCTCAGTGTTGGCGCTGCGGGTTCGTTGGGTGATCGTCGACGAGACAAAGCTGAAGTCGGGCGCCAAGGCCCCGCAGGTTCCGGTCGGCTCGCCGTTCGTGAAGGTCGCATACCAGGCTGGCCAGACAACGGTGTACCGCCTCGACCTGGAGGCGCTGGCCCGGTCGACATCAAGCTGACCTGCATGGTGGGTCCGGCCGGATGCTCCGCCGGACCCACCAACCGCTGGCCGAAGCTCAGGGAACCAGGTAGGTGATGGTGACCGTTTCGTAGCCCAGGGACCGGAGCAAACCTTCGAGCATCTTCCGGGTGTTCTCCTGGGCCCGGGTGCCGAGCCCACTGTCCCGGGCGGCGGCGGCGATCCGCTGCTCGGCGAGCTGGTAGACCTCGCGTTGCCGGTTGGGATCGCCGCTGAAGACGTCACCGATCCGGTTGATCAGGCCCCGGTCCTCGGCGAAGACGTAGCTGTTGGCCAGGTCGAGGTTGGGCTCGCCGAGCTGCGGAGCCGGAAGCTTGATCTCCACGGTCTTGCGGTCGGCCGACTCGACCACCGCCCCTTCCGCGATCTTTCCGAAGTCGACGTACGACTCCACCCGGCCCGCGCCGACGAAGAGGGTTCGCTCGCCGAGCAGGAAGTCCGGCACGTACTTGCGGTCCTTCTGGAGGTCGATCACGACCTGGAAGGTGCCTTCGGCGGCCACGTAGCGGCTGAGATCCTGGATCGACTTGAGCAGCGGCGGCTGGCTGCGATCGGTCTGCTCCTGGGTGAACGGGTTACGCCAGCTCGGCCACAAGCCGGTCGCCTGCACCCCGAGCACCAGGACGATCGCCAGCCCGATGATCCCGGCGAGCCAGAACAGCCCTCGCCCGCGTCCGCCCGACGGGGAGTCGACCAACTCCGGTTGAGCCGTCGCCGTCGACGGGTCACCGGTCAGGTCGGGACGCTCGTCCTCGACCATAGAACTGCTGGCGAGACCAGGCGTAGCCTGGCCTTTTGCATATTCCGGGAATTCCCGGGTGGGCTCGTTGACATCTCCGTTACGGGACATCGCCCCTCACCGTCCTCATCAGACAACCGTCTAATGGAAACGGTACGGCCCCGGTACGACACCCGCGAATCGGAGCGCACCTCGCGACCCGGGTCAGGCAGTTCAGTACGGTTCAGATGAACGCGGACCCCGGCCAGGTGCATGCCGAGTAGGCCGAGGCGACCGAACTCGCCGGCCAACTCGCGGACCGGCGCGGCACCGTCCTCGTACCAGCGGGCCACCTCGGGGCGGACCCGGTCGGCCACGAGCTGGCGTACGACGACACGGACCTGTAGTTCCTCGCTGGTGAGGGAGGTGTCAAGGTCGAGCAGATCAAGCGGGGCGACACTCACGATCGTCACCTTAACGAGCCTTCAGGTGGCGGCTCGTCACGACGCGGGCAGCAGCAGCACCCGAGCGTGGATCTGGTTGCGCTGCTGGAGCGCGGCGCGCAGGGCGCGATGCAGCCCGTCTTCCAGGTAGAGGCCCCCGCTCCACTGCACGACGTGCGGGAACAGGTCGCCATAGAAGGTGCTGTCCTCGGCGAGGAGCTTGTCGAGGGCCAACTCCCGCTTCGTGGTGATCAACTGGTCGAGCCGCAGCGGGCGCGGCGGAATCTCGGCCCACTGCTTGAGTGTGAGCCCGTGCTCGGGGTAGGGACGCCCATCCCGAACCGCTTTGAAGATCACGACGGCACGCTCCCCTCCCCTGGCCGAGCTGACCTACCGGGTCGCTGGCGCTGTCGGCACCCGACCCCGTTCCGACACGCCGCACCGTGCGACCCGTGCCAGCCTAGCGACCGCCGACGACAACACGGTTTGTTGCCGGATGTCAGTTTCGTTACTGCGACCATCCACGCTTGAACCCTGTCCAGGTTAGGGTCTCAGCTCCACCGCCCCCGATGCACGACCTGTTCAACCGGCCGACGTCCCCGCTTCAAGGACGGTGATCGATGGCCCGGGGCCGGATAACCGACGGTGATGGCACCGACGGGAGCGAATTCGTCCGGTACGCCGAACGCCGCCCGATACGGCGCGACCTGCTGTGGCGGAATCCCGAAAAAGCAGGCTCCCAGCCCCGTGTCAACCGCCGTGAGCAGCATCAACAGCGAGGCGAAGCCGGCGTCGACAAACCAGTAGGGCACCGGCCAGCGCCCCTCGTCCCGGTCCGCCCAGCCCTTGTCCGGCTCCGCGTAGCGGTCCAGGTAGGCGGAGCGGTTGGCATGTGGCACCACGATCAACGGGGCCCGCCGCATGCCAGCCAACCACCGGCCACGGCCCCGACTGCCGGCATCCTGCTCCGGGCTGGTCGCTGCCCAGAACCGTTCCCGGTCCGCCGCCGCCTCCAGCACCAGGAAACCCCAGCCCTGGGTGAAACCGGCCGATGGGGCACGTACCGCGTGATCCAGCAGCCGCTCCACCACCTCGGGCGGAACCGGCCGATCCGGGTCGTAGTCGCGCACCATCCGCCGGCGCCGTACGACCTGCGTGAACTCCATACCGCCCATTGTCAGTCGCGCCGGCCGCCGGGGCGGATGCCCCAACTGGCCCGCCAGGGTTCGCCCGGCACCAACGTGATCACGTCCTGCCCGGAACGGAAGGCGTCCGGCGGGCAGGTCATCGGTTCGACCGCCACCGACCGACGGTGTCGCTCGCCAGCCAGCGAATCGGCGGTGAACATCTGCCACCAACCGAACGCCGGATCGGCCCAGACACTCACCTCAGCGACACCGTCCGCGCTGGCCAGGGTGACACTGGATCCGCCGGAGGACTCCCGGTCGAGATCGCCGAAGGTCGTGTCGAGCACCAGGCCACCGATCCGTCGGGGCGTGGTGAAGTCGTACCCGTCGCCGGCCACCGCCGCCGCGCCGATCGGCAACCCGCGCCCGTCGACCAGCAGCCGACGGCGACCCGGCACCCGGAGCCACAGATCGTCGACGGCCACGTCGGGTAGCCGCAGGTAGGGGTGGACCGCGAGACCGAACGGGGCTGGATCATCCCCCAGGTTGGTCACCTCGTGGGTGGCCCGCAGGCCGTCCGTACCGACCTGCCAGACCGTACGCAGTGCCAGCGGCCAGGGATAACCCGGCTGCGCCGGCAGATCTCCCTGTACGGTCACCGAGTCGGCCTCGTGCGCGACGATCCGCCAGGGCAGCCAGTTGACCAGGCCGTGGATTGCCGTGTGCCGAGCCGGCTCGGTCAGTGGCACCTGCAACGAGTGGCCGGCGAAGCTGTACTGCCCGTCACGGATCCGGTTCGGCCACGGGGCGAGCACCTGCCCGGCAGCACCGACGCACAGCTCGTCCTCGGCATAGCCGTCGAGATAGTCGACGCCGCCGGCCCGGTAGGCGCGCAGTCCGCCGCCGACCTCCACCACGACCGCCTCGTGCCCGTCCGCCGCGATCGTCCACTGTGCACCAGACGGGGGTCGGGAGCCCGCGTCGATGTTGTCCATGGGTTGGACCATAACGTTTCCCGGTCGACCCCGCGCCGCGCTGGCCCGACCGGTCACCGTTCCGTTGCGGCCACCCGATAGCGCAGCAGTGCGGGGAAGACCAGCGCCAGCAGCACGGCGAGTATCGCCGCCGCCACCCCGCCGCCCACCCAGGCGATGCCCACACCGAAGGCGGCGGCGCTCGCCCCGGCCCGCAGGTCACCCAGCCGCGGCCCGCCGGCCACCACCACGGTGTTGATGCCCTGGAGCCGCCCCCGCATCCGGTCCGGTACGTAGACCAGCAACATCGACTGCCGGAAGACCGCGCTGACCAGGTCCGCCGCGCCGGCCAAGGCGAGCAGCCCGACCACCAGCCAGAGTTGCTGGGCCAGTCCGGCGAGTGAGACCGCCAAGCCCCAGCCGACCACCGCAACCACCAGGGCCACTCCCTGGCGGCGTACCCGACCGATCCAGCCCGAGGTCAACCCACCCAGCACCGAACCGATGGCGATGGCGCTGTACAGCCAGCCCACCGCCGTACCGCCGCCGAACCGTTCCTGCGCCACCTCAGGGAACAGGGTCCGGGGCATCGCCAGCACCATCGCGATGACGTCGATGGCGAACGACAGCAGCAGCACCGGAGTGGTGGCCAGATAGCGGAACCCGTCCAGGATGCCGCGCAGGCCGACGGAGGGCCGCCGTCCGGTCGGTTTTCCGGCCCCACTGCTGGCCGACGCGTCGCCCTCCTGCTTCAGCTCCTTCTCAGGCTCCGGCTCCGGCTCCGGCGGTATGGCCGGCAGCCGGATCGTGGCCCACATGGAGACGGAGAAGAGCAGTGCGTCGATCCCGTACGCGATCGGCAACGCCACGTCGTACGACCAGGCCGCAAAGATCAGGCCGGCGGTGAGCGGGCCGAATACCGCACACGCCTGGTGGGTGGTGTAGTTGAGGGTGTTCGCGGCCGGCACCAGCGTGGCCGGCACCAGACGCGGGATGATCGCACCGCGAGCCGGCGAGCTGACCGCGAAGGCGGTGGACTGGGCGGCGACCAGGCCGAGCAGGAGCACCGGACTCTCCACCCGGACCAGCGCCTGGGCCAGCAGCCCGAGCGTGGAAAGCCACATCAGGGTCGAGCTGGCCAGCAGCAGGCGACGCCGGTCGACGACGTCGGCGACCGCACCACCCCAGAGGCCGAACACCAGCAGCGGTATCAGACCGGCCAGGCCGAGCAGCCCTACCCAGAACGAGCCGCCGGTGATGGCGTACATCTCCACAGGTACGGCAATAGCCGTAAATTGGAACCCGAACATCGACACCGCGTTGCCCAGCCACATCCGCCGGTACGGCGGCACGCGCAGCGGACGTACGTCGATCGCCCACCGCGAAGGAAGGGCCCCTTCTTCTCGCTTTTTGTCGTACAAGGGGCCCTTTTTAACACTGGTCAAGGTGCAAGCCGCTCGATGATCCACGCTCCTTCGTCGATGCGACGGTAGCGCAATCGATCATGCAGTCGGCTGGCCCGCCCCTGCCAGAACTCCACGGTCTCCGGCTCGACCCGCAACCCACCCCAGTGCGGCGGTGGGGGCACCGGCTCACCCTCCGGAAACCGCGTCATGGTGGCCTGGAAACGCGCGTCCAGGTCAGCCCGGTCCGGCAGTACCCGGGACTGTGGACTCGCCCAGGCACCGAGCTGCGATCCGCGCGGCCGGCTGGCGAAGTACGCCTCGGTCTCGGCCCGGTCGATCGGCGTCACGCCACCGCAGACCACCACCTGCCGGTGCATCGGAAACCAGGGGAACACCAGACTGGCGTACGGGTTGGCAAGCGCCTCGACACCCTTGCGCGACTCGTGGTTGGTGTAGAGGACGAATCCCCGCCGGTCGTACCCCTTGAGCAGGACGGTCCGGCTGCTAGGGCGCCCGGCGGCGTCGGCGGTGGCGAACACCATCGCGTTCGGTTCGGGCAGCCGGAATTCGACGGCCTCGGTGAACCACCGGTCGAACTGCGTCCACCAGTCAACGGCCAGGCCGGTCCGGGACAGCCCAGTTTCCCCCGTGTAGTCGTCGCGCATGCCTGCTGGGCGCACCGTGTCCCCCATCACACTCTCCCGGATTCGTCCCACCGCCCGATGGCCTGGTGAGCCTGCTGTCGGACCAGTCAGGCGGCTGAGAAACCTACCGACGTTGATCTGGATCACGGTCCGCACTGTTGGACATAGCACACCTGGGCAGGGTCGCAACCGGGTTACTCAGCAGGCAAGATGACACGAATACATCCCTGAGGGTCGCCTAAGGAGCTTTTCCGAACCACGCGGACGAGCCAGAGTGCACGGACAACCAGATCCAGGAGAGAAGAATGTCCGACTTCAAGCCGGGCCTGGAGGGCGTGATCGCCTTCGAGACCGAGATCGCCGAACCCGATAAAGAGGGCGGCGCGCTGCGCTATCGCGGTGTAGACATCGAGGATCTGATCGGTCAGGTCTCGTTCGGCAACGTCTGGGCGTTGCTCGTCGACGGCCGGTTCGGCCCCGGCCTGCCTCCGGCCGAGCCGTTCCCCGTACCTGTGCACTCCGGGGACATCCGGGTCGACGTCCAGTCCGCGGTGGCGATGCTCGCCCCGTACTGGGGGCTGTCCCAGCTGCTGGACATCTCCGACGAGCAGGCCCGCGAGGACCTGGCCCGGGTCTCGGTCACCGCACTCTCCTTCGTCGCCCAGTCGGCGCGTGGTCTCGGCCTGCCGGCCGTACCGCAGAAGGAGATCGACAAGGCGTCCACCATCGTCGAACGGTTCATGAAGCGCTGGCGCGGCGAGCCGGATCCTCGGCACGTCAAGGCGGTCGACGCCTACTTCATCTCCGCTGCCGAGCACGGCCTGAACGCCTCCACCTTCACCGCCCGGATCGTCGCCTCCACCGGTGCCGACGCGGCGGCCTGCATCTCCTCCGGCATCGGGGCACTCTCCGGCCCGCTGCACGGTGGTGCGCCGTCCCGGGTGCTGCACATGATCGAGGCAGTCGAGCGCAGTGGCGACGCCGAGGGGTACGTCAAGGGCGTACTCGACCGGGGTGAGCGGCTGATGGGCTTCGGCCACCGGGTCTACCGGGCCGAGGACCCCCGGGCCCGGGTGCTGCGGCGTACCGCCAAGGAGCTGGGCGCGCCCCGCTTCGAGGTGGCCGAGGCGCTGGAGAAGGCGGCCCTGGAGGAGTTGCACAACCGCAAGCCCGACCGGGTGCTGGCCACCAACGTCGAGTTCTGGTCGGCGGTCGTGCTCGACTTCGCCGAGGTGCCGGCGCACATGTTCACCTCGATGTTCACCTGCGCCCGAATGGGCGGCTGGAGCGCGCACATCCTGGAGCAGAAGCGGCTGAGCCGACTGATTCGGCCGTCCGCCCGCTACATCGGGCCGGCCCCCCGTAAGCCTGCCGGGGTGGAGGGCTGGGACGCCATCCCGCACGGCGTCTGAGCACGTCGCTCGTAAGTGATTGAGCGCGTCGCCCGTAAGTGGTTAGGAAGGGCCCCTTCCCCGGCAAAAAACGCTGGGAAGGGGCCCTTCCTAACATCTGCGGCCGAATTGTGGGCTACACCTCAGCCCTCGCCGTGGGACCAACGGGTGTACGGCGGGGGCTGGATGACAGGATGGAGCCCTCCGGCAGCGCCGCCGGTCATCCGCCTGACTCCCGGCTCCGCAGCGTGTCCGCGCTGGTGGAACCGTAGGCCAGGTCTGCCAGCTCAGCGGGCCCGCCGGCCCACCCGGAAGGATCTTCGTACCGTGGCTGACGTACCGACGATTCGGATTCCTGACGAGATCAAGCCCGCCGACGGACGGTTCGGCTGCGGCCCGTCCAAGGTCCGTCCGGCGGCTGTCTCCGCCCTCGCCGAGGTGGCCACGACCTACCTCGGCACCTCACACCGGCAGAAGACGGTCCGGGACCAGGTTGCCCGACTGCGGCGCGGGATCGCCGAGTTCTTCTCCCTCCCCGAGGGCTACGAGGTGATCATCGGTAACGGTGGCACCACGGCGTTCTGGGAGGTCGCCACCTTCGGCCTGGTCCAGGACCGAGCCCAGTTCGCCAGCTTCGGCGAGTTCGGGGCGAAGTTCGCCAAGTCCGTCAAGCAGGCACCGTTCCTCGGCGAGCCCACCGTTCACAAGGCCGACCCGGGTTCGGCTCCGACGCTGGTCGCCGAGGCCGGGGTCGACGTCTACGCCCTGCCGCAGAACGAGACCTCGACCGGTGTGGCCGTACCGATCCGTCGGGTGGCTGGGGCCGACGAGGGCGCACTGATGCTGGTCGACGCCACCTCCGCCGCCGGCGGCCTCGACGTCGACGTACGGGAGAGCGACGTCTACTACTTCGCCCCGCAGAAGTGCTTCGGCTCCGACGGTGGCATCTGGATCGCGCTGATGTCCCCGGCCGCCCTGGCCCGGGCCACCGCGATCAAGGAGTCCGGCCGTTACATCCCGGCCTTCCTCGACCTGGTCACCGCGATCGACAACTCGCGGTTGGAGCAGACCTACAACACGCCGGCGCTCGCCACGATCTTCCTGGCCGCCGAGCAGACCGACTGGATGAACTCGCAGGGTGGGCTGGCCTGGGCGGCCAAGCGCACGGCCGAGAGCGCCGGGATCGTGTACGGCTGGGCCGAGCGCTCCGCTGTGGCGACCCCGTTCGTGACCGATCCCACACTACGCTCCAACGTGGTGGCGACCATCGACTTCGCTGACGGTGTCGACGCCACCGCGATCGCCAAGGCACTGCGCGCCAACGGCATCGTCGACACCGAGCCGTACCGCAAGTTGGGCCGCAACCAGCTACGGATCGCGCTGTTCCCGGCGGTGGAGCCGGCCGACGTCGAGGCGCTGACCCGCTGCATCGACTACGTCGTCGAGCAGCTCTGACGCCAGGTCCGGCGGGTGTCCGAGCTGTCGGATACCCGCCGGACGAGCCTCGGCTAGAGATCGATCCACGCAGCTCACCGACGACATGCGGGCGTGGCCTCCCCCCACCGGGTGACACACCGGCGTACCGTGTCAAGGACGCCCGGGTGGCTGACTCGTGGCGTGATGCCCGCGGACGGCGTGGGTCCAGCGACGCGGACGGAGGCAACGAGATGCGGCCAGTACGCTTCGTCGCCCTCTCCGAGGACGGCCAGGCCTTGGTGCTCACCGACGAGGTGGGTCGCCTTCTTGCGCTGCCCATCGACGAGCGGGTGGCCACGGTTCTCCAGGCCGAGCCGGGCGGGGTTCCCCTCAGTGTGGCCACCGCCAACGACTTCGCCCCTTCCCTGTCTCCGCGGGACATCCAGGCCCGGATCCGAGCCGGCGAGTCCGCCGAGGACGTCGCGCGCATCGCCGGCGTACCGGTCGATCGGGTGCTGCGTTACGCCGGACCGGTGCTCCAGGAGCGGGCCATGCTCGCCCAGCACGCCCGCCGTACCCGGCTGCGGACCTCCGACAAGAGCGTCCCGCTCGCGGAGGTCGTGGATGGCCGGCTGGCCCAGCACGGCATCGACACCGAGAAGATCTCCTGGGACGCGTTCCGCCGCGACGACGGCACTTGGCGGATCGTCGCCACCTGGCCGTCTGGCAAGGCCACCGCGCAGGCGGTCTGGGATCTCGACAAGACCCGACAGTTCGTCACGCCGCACGACGACATGGCGAAATACCTCTGCACCGAGCGGCCAGCCGCGCCGATCCTCGGTCAGGAGCCAGCGGCGGAACGGGCCGGCGGGCACGCGCTGCCGGGCCCATCGCGTGGCGAGCCGAGTCGGGGTGGACACGGCCTGCCGACGGCGGCCCCCGAGCCTCGGCAGACCCGGGACCCGATCCGGGCCGGGCGCGACGCCCTGCTCGCCTCCCTCGACCGGCCGCTCGGATCGAGCGCCGGGCGGGGTCTGGACCCGACGGCACCGGCCGCGCTCGCTGGTCAGGAGACGCCTCGCAAGCGGGCGGTCAGTGGCGGTGCGGCCGCGCTGCTCGGCGGCGGCCAGGGTTCGGCCTTCGATGACGACGCTGACGCGCCCAAGGAAGTTCCGGCGGTGCCCTCGCTGGCGGTACTCCGTCCGCGTCGTGCCGCTGGCGCGGCGGCGGCCGGTGAGTCCAGTGACGCCTCCGGCAAGCCGCGCAAGCGCCTGCCGAGCTGGGACGACGTACTCTTCGGTGGCGGCCCGGCGGCGCGCGAGAGTTCCTGACCCACACGGGAGTTCGCACCTATCGTGAGTTCCTGACCGGTACTCATCGCTTCCTGGCCGGCGCGTGGCCGGTCCTCGTGGCAGGGTGGACCGATGGACTATACGAACCTGGGACGTACCGGTCTGTCGGTCAGCCGGCTCTGTCTGGGCACGATGAACTTCGGGCCGCAGACCAGTGAGCCGGACAGCTTCGAGATCATGGATCGAGCGCTGGACCACGGGATCAACTTCTACGACACCGCCAACGTCTACGGCTGGCAGACCGGTGAAGGCATCACCGAGAAGATCATCGGCCGCTGGTTCGCCCAGGGCGGCGGCCGGCGAGAAAAGGTCGTCCTGGCCACCAAGGTGTACGGCAAGATGGGCGACTGGCCCAACGAGCAGGGGCTTTCTGCCCGGCACATCATTCGGGCCTGTGAGGACTCGCTCCGTCGGTTGCAGACCGACTGGATCGACCTCTACCAGATGCACCACGTCTCCCGGTCCACTCCGTGGGAGGAGATCTGGCAGGCCATGGAGACCCTGGTCGCCCAGGGCAAGGTGCTCTACGTCGGCTCGTCCAACTTCGCCGGTTGGCACCTGGCCGCCGCCCAGGAGTCAGCCAGCCGGCGACACTTCCTCGGTCTGGTATCGGAGCAGTGCATCTACAACCTGATGACCCGGCACGTCGAGCTTGAGGTGGTGCCGGCCGCGCAGCACTACGGCCTCGGCATCATCCCCTGGTCGCCGCTGCACGGCGGGCTGCTCGGCGGGGCCATCCGCAAACTGTCCGAGGGGGGCGCGGAGCGGGCCAAGAGCGGCCGCGCGGCGGACGCCCTGGCCGAACACCGGCCGACCATCGAGGCGTACGAGAAGCTCTGTGCCGACCTCGGCCACGACCCGGCGGATGTGGCCCTCGGCTGGCTACTGTCCCGCCCCGGCGTCACCGCACCGATCGTCGGCCCCCGTACGGTCGCACAGCTCGACGCGAGCCTCGGCGCGCTACAGGTACGGCTCTCCGACGAGGTACTGACCAAACTGGACGAACTGTTCCCGCCAGTCGGCCAGGGCGGTCCCGGCCCCGAGGCCTGGGCCTGGTGAACACGCCTGGTGAACACGCCTGGTGAACACGCCTGACGCGCCTCAGAGCGGCCAGGACGCCAATCGATGGTGAAGTGATCGATGTCCGAGATGGCTACGTACCAGCACCATCTCGGACATCGGCCACGACGGTCCGAAGTAGCCGTCCAGGGTTTCCCGGTCGGCCTCGACGAGGGCCGGGGTCGCCCGCTCACCGGGACGGGCCACGGTCAGATGCGGGCGGTACGGCCGGATGTCGTAGGACACCCGGACCCGCCGCAGCTCACGCCGTACGGCGGCACCGAGCCGGCGCAGCGCCACGAGATCGCCACGTAGCCCCACCCACAGCACGGTGGAGCGGTCCTGGCCGAACCGACCGCCACCGGCCAACCGCAGCCGGGGTGGGGTGTCTCCACCGGTCACGGGTACCCCTACCGGGCCATGCCAGCTCCGGGCGGCCCGGCCCAGCGCCATTTCGACGTCGGGCAGGCGGGCGTCGTCGACCTCCCCCAGGAAGGCCAGGGTCACGTGGTACGTCTCCCGGCTCGTGAGCCGGACGTTCACCCCGGTGGCAGCGAGCTCTCCGATCCGCAGCCGAGTTACCTGCGCGGTGAGGTCGTCCAACGCCTCGGGAGTGGGATAGAGCGCCACAAAGAGTCGCAAGGTGCCATCCCAGGTCTCAGTGTTGCTCCCGGCAACGCCTCATAGCCGCTCCCGCCGATTTCTCATCGTTGCTCCCGCCGCCGGTCGGCGGTGGCGGTGGGCAGATGCAGACCGGCCGCCTGGAGTTCACCCTCCACCCGGATCCGCTCTATCTCCAGGTCGAAGCCGTCAAGGTCGTCCAGGTGTTCCGCCACTCCCAGTGCCCGGCTGGCCATCCGGAGGCGCTCGTCGTACGCCCGCAACAGCCCCTCGTGCCAGTACGACGAGCGACCGACGGCCAGGTGTGGGCGGCGCCGGCCAAGCCGCTGCCCACCGAGGCGGTGCAGGTCGGCGGCGATCCGCTCGATGGACATCCGATCCGCCTGGTCGAACGCGGTCAGATCCAGGTCACGGGAGAGCGAGTCGGCCTCGACGGTGCGGTCCAACCGTCGGATGGTACGCCGATCCCGCCAGGCTGTTCGCCGTCGAACGAGAGTACGGACAATTCGCGCAATCAGCTCGTCGGCGCAGATGATCGCGGCAATGACAGCGGGCAGGCACACCACCGCGAGGAGTGCCAGCGCCAGCACGAGTGCGTGCACGACGGCCATATCCTCCGACGCTAGGCGGCGGCAGAGGGGCTCGCCACCGATTTCGGGGGTTAGGAAGGGCCCCTTCCTATACAGAAACCGATAATAAGGGGCCCTTCCTTACACCTCAGCTCTCGGCGGGGACGACGTAGAAGCGGGGTAGCGGGACGAACCGTAGCCGGATCCGGGCACCGGAGCGCCGCAGTTGCCAGACCAGGGCCAGCGTGGCGGCGGCCAGCGAGATCAGACCACCCATCCAGATGCTCGCCCCGGCGCCGTACTTCTCGGCCACCCAGCCGATGATCGGCGCACCGATCGGGTTGGTCCCCAGGAACACCAGCACCCACAGGGCCATCACCCGTCCCCGGAAGGCGGCGTCGGTGCCGAGCTGGACCCGCTGGTTGGCGGCCTGGGCGAAGAAGACCATGAAGAAGCCAGCGACCGGCAGTACCGCGACGACCAGCCAGTATGTCGGGGCCAGGCCGACCATCGTGCCGGAGATGGCGCAGGCGATGGCGGCACCGAGGACCAGCCAGACCGAGGGGCGGCTACGCCGACCACTGCCGGCCAGGGCTCCGACCAGCGCCCCTACGGCCAACGCGGTGGAGAAGAGGCCGAACGAGGCAGCTCCGGTGTTGAAGACGGTCTTGGCGAGGGCGGCCAGGGTGAGCTGGAAGTTGAACAGCGCCATCCCCATCACGGCCATCAGGAGCATCGGCAGCAGCAGGTCGGCTCGCTGGAAGACGTAGCGCAGTCCGTCCACCACCCGGGCCGAGTCCCGTTCGTCGCGGGGCGGCAGGGCGGCCCGGTTCAGTTCTGCCGGGTTCAGCCGGACCACGTTCACCAGGGGGGCCACCGAAACGATGGCGGTGAAGACGAAGACCGGTCCGACGCCGAAGGCGGCGATGGCCAGGCCAGCGAGGCTGGGGCCGATGATCCGCGCGGAGTTGAAGGTGGCCGCCGACAGGGAGAGTGCGTTGGGCAGCAGCGAGGTGTCGACAAGCTCGGAGACGAACGACTGCCGGACCGGGGTCTCGACGGCGTTGGCGACGCCGAGGAGCAGGGCGAAGAGGTAGACGTGCCAGAGTTGGACGAGATCGGTGACCACCAGCAGGCTCATGCCGAGGGCGAGCATGCTCCAGGTCGCGTTGGCGATGAAGAGCAGCAGGCGCTTGTCGTACCGGTCGGCGAGGCGGCCGGAGAGCAGGGTCAGCAGCAATACGGGCGTGAACTGCAACGCGGTGACGATGCCCAGGGCGCTCGCCGAATCGCCGGACAGTTCGAGGACGAGCCAGTCCTGGGCGATGAACATCATCCAGACGCCGATCAGTTTGATCAGCTGACCGGTGGCGAAGAGCCGGTAGTTGCGAACCTGTAGGGACTGGAACGTCGTGTTTAGCTTTGCCCGCACTCGGTGTGCCGCCTCCTCGGGTGGTACGCGTCATCCACAGTGGACGAAGCAGACCCGGGAGGTGATCAGCGCCGGTTAGGCGCGGGCCACCTGTTGCAGAAGATCAGCGGCACGCAGCAGCGTGTCGCGGTCTTCCGCGGACAACTCGGCGAGCCGTTGGGCGAGCCACTCGTCGCGGGCACGCTCGGTCTGGGCGAGCACCGCGTGGGCCGTCTCGGTCGCCGCGAGGATGACCTGCCGACCGTCGGTCGGATGGGGGGTGCGCTGCACGAGGCCGCGATCCTCCAACTTCGCCACGATCTTGGTCATCGTCGGTGGTTGAACCCGTTCGATGTCGGCGAGCTCACGGGGAGTCAGCGCACCGGCCAGCCGCAGGCTGGTCAGGGCGGAGATCTGGGTCACCGTGAGGTCACCTACCGGGCGGGCCTGCCGGACCCGCCGGTTGAGCCGGGTGATGGCGTCACGCAGCATCGTCGCCAGCTGCGCAGCCGGTACGCGTTTCGCCATCACCGTCCGCTCCGTCACGATCGTTAGCCTAACTAATAAGCCAGGCTAACGACCACTCTTTATGACAGCAGTCACCATGGATCACATCGATCCCGCGTGCAGACTAGTAGACCAGCGCCTCGATCGGGCCCCGCAGGAAGAACAGGGTGAAGAGGGCGGCTACCCCGTACATCAGCGGGTGCACCTGACGGGCCTTGCCCTTGAAGATCTTGACCACGACGTACGTGATGAGGCCGGCACCGATCCCGTTCGAGATCGAGTACGTGAACGGCATCAGCACGATGGCCAGGAACGCCGGAACGGCGATCTCGTAGTCGGACCAGTCGATCGTCCGTACCTCGGCCATCATCAGGAACCCGACGACCACCAGGGCGATGGATGCCGCCTCGAAGGGCACCACCACAACCAGCGGTGAGAGGAACATCGCCAGCAGGAACAACCCGCCGGTGAACAGGTTGGCCGCCCCGGTACGGGCCCCCTCGGCCACCCCGGCCGCGCTCTCGACGAACGACGTGTTGCTCGACACGCTCGCGGCGCCGCCGGCCGCCGCCGCCACCGAGTCCACCAGCAGAATCTGCTTGGTACGGGGCGGCATGCCCTCCTTGTTCACCAGGCCACCCTCCTGGCCGACCGCAACCATCGTTCCCATGGTGTCGAAGAAGTCGGTGACCAGCAGCGTGAAGATGAACATCAGCACGACGAGCGGGCCGGCCTTCTCCCACGAGTTGAGGACGTTGAACTGGCCGAGCAGCGACAGGTCGGGGAGGTCGACCAGTTTCGCTGGTAGTTCCGGCACGTTCAGCGCCCAGCCCGTGGGGTTCGGCTTGCCGTCGATCATCGAAGGCCCGGCCTTGGTGATCGCCTCTACGATGATCGCCAATACGGTGGAGCCCAGGATGCCGATCAGGATCGCACCGCGTACCTTGCGGACCACCAGCACCAGGGTCACCAGCAGACCGACCACGAACACCAGCGCTGGCCAGCTCACCAACTTGCCGCTGATGCCCAGACCAACCGGCACGGTGGTGTTGGCGGCGTCTGGGATCCGGCGGACGAACCCGGCGTTGACCAGGCCGATGATCGTCAGAAACAGGCCGATGCCCACGCCGATCGCCGTCTTCATCTGCGTCGGCACGGCACGGAAGACCGCGGTACGCAGCCCGGTCAGCACCAGCAGCGAGATGAGCAGGCCCTCGATCACCACCAGACCCATCGCGTCGGCCCAGGTCATCTGCGGGGCGATCTCGTACGCCACCATGGCGTTGACGCCGAGCCCGGCGGCCAGCCCGAGCGGGAACCGCCCGACCACGCCCATCAGGATGGTCATCACGCCGGCCACCAGTGCGGTGGCGGCAGCCAACGCCGGAATGGCCAGTTTCTTGTTGTCCCCGTCGACGGCGTTGCCGAGGATCAGCGGGTTGAGCACCACGATGTAGGCCATCGTGAAGAAGGTCGCCAGGCCGCCACGGGCCTCGCGGCCCAGCGTCGAGCCACGGGCGGTGATTTCGAAGAACCGGTCGAAGCCGTTACGGGCTCTGGGCGCTTCTTCTGTCTTGTCGAACTTGGTCGGGGTTTTGCTCATCAGATCCTCGCAGGCGATCCGTCGTTGCCGCGCGCATCGTCGCAGATCACGGGCCTACCCGGAAAATTGATCCCGTACCCTGGCCACGTGCCGAAGGAGCAACCCCCCCGCCCCCAGCCCCTCGACCCCCCAATGGTGCCGTTCGCGATCGCCGGTATCACCGCCTGGGCGGTTGCCGGACTGGTACTACTGATCTTCTTCCGGGACTGGCTGACCGAGCAGGGGCACGAAAACTGGCTCTGGACCTGCCTGGCCGGGTTCCTACTCGGATTCCCCGGCCTGGCGGTGATGCTCAGGCACGATGCCAACCGCCGTCGTCGCCGGGCGGCCGGCCACACCAGTCCGGTCGACTGACCTGACCGTCGGGCCGGCCATCCTGCACCGGCCGTCGGTGCCGTCCGATGCAACCTGACCGGGGTGGTGTCGTACGGTCCGGTCAGCCGTGTCCGTAGGGCTCGACCGGTTCGTCGGTCCCCACCGATCCGGCCGGCCGGATCACCGGAACCGTCTCCACCTCGCTGTCATCGTAGACCGCGGGTGGCTCGTCGGCCGGCGTCTCCGGGGAGTCCGTCAACGCCTCGGAGTGCGCCCCGCAGCCGTGATCGGCGCTGACCGCCCGACCGTCGTCCGGCGCGTAGTAGTTGCCGCAGACCCCGAAGCTCTGCCGCAGGGTGCCCGCGATCGGCAGATAGAACCCGCACGAACCGCAGCGGGCGGAGGCGGGCGCGGCTACCGAGATGGGCGCGGCCGGGCCGTGGTCGCCGTCGTACCAACGCTGGGCGGTGTCGATCCGTCCCTCACGGGACATCACCCGGACCCGGCCGAAGCCCAACTCCCAGGCCGTCTCCTCTACCGCCGGGTCGTCCGAGAGTACGTAGCCGGGGGCGAGCCGCTCGTCGTCCGGCGGGGTCGGCAGCAGATCGCCGGGGCCGAGGTCGCCGGGCTGGAGCCGCTCCTGCCAGGGCAGCCACCCCGGGGCCAGCAGGGCATCCGAGCCGGGCAGCAGCACCGTCTCGCAGATCGTGACGTTCCGGCTGCGCGGCACCCGGGTCACGGTGACCGCCCACCGCCAGCCCCGGTAGCCGGGGAGGCGGCATTCGAAGAAGTGGGTCACCAGTCGATCGCCTCCGGCGACCGCCGCCAGGTGGTCGCCGACGTCGGACGGGTCCGCTTCGGTGATGCCGGCGCGGGCCACCTCGACCGCGCTGGCACAAACCTGGTCGAGACGAGGGGCACGAGTGGCGACGGTCCTGGTCACCTGCTCATTGTTGCCTATCCGGGTGACCGGCCCACAGGGACTCCCCGCTACGATCTCCGGCCAGAGCCGGCAGAGATCGACCAGATAGGCAAGGATGGTCGGCATGCCGCTGTTCTCCCGCTCCGGCCGATCGGCCCTCGGGCGTACCGTCGGCACCGCAATCCGGCTCCTCCGGTTCACCCTGCGGACGACGCTGGGTGGCGGGCGCTGGACGGTACGAAGTGTGGGCCGGGTACGGGAAAAGGGTGCCGGCGGCGAGCCCGGCATGGCCCGGATGTTCGACCTGCATGCCATCTCCTGTGCCGGCGACGCGCTGGTCGCGATCGGTCTGGCCGGGACGATCTTCTTCAACGCACCGCTCGGTGAGGCCCGCAGCAAGGTAGCCCTCTACCTGTTGGTGACCATGGTGCCGTTCGCGCTGCTCGCCCCGGTGGTGGGCCCGTTGCTGGACCACTTCCGGCACGGTCGCCGCTGGGCCCTCGCCACCACCATGCTCGGTCGTGCCTTCCTGGCCTGGTTGATCTCCGACTACCTGCACGGCTTCGGGCTCTACCCCGCCGCGTTCGGCGTACTCGCCCTCTCCCGGGCGTACGGCGTCGCGCGTTCAGCCGCCGTACCGAGGCTGCTTCCGGCGGGGTTGGGACTGTCCCAGGCGGGTGCCCGGGCCAGTGTCTACGGCACGATCGCCGGCGGTGTGGTGGGCCCGGTCGGCCTGGCTCTGTTCTGGTTCGGCCCGCAGTGGCCACTGCGGGCCGCCTCGGTGATCTTCCTGATCGGCATGGTGATCTCGCTGCGGCTGCCGGCCCGGGCGGACTCCGAGCCACCGGAGACCATGCCCCGGGTGTTCGCCGCCCTCTTCCGTCGGCCCGGCACGGGCGATCGGGCCCTCGGACGCAGCGGTCCGGACGGCCGGCTGGTGATGACCAGCCTGGTCGGCAGCGCCACGCTGCGCGCCATGTTCGGCTTCCTGCTGCTCTACCTCGCCTTCGCGATCAAGGCCGGCGACCTGACCACCGTGGTGTTCGGTCGAGACATCGCCAGCGAGGGCGCGCTGGTGCTGGTGGGTGGGGCGCTCGCGGTGGGCTCCTTCCTCGCCACCGCGGCGGGTACCCGGCTCCGCATCCACCAGCCGACCATGATCCAGTCCAGCGGCCTGGTCATCGTCGCCGGCGTGGCGATACTCACCACGATCAAGTTCTCGCTTCCCATGGTGGCCCTGCTCTGCCTGGTAACCGCCATGGTCAGCGGCATCGCGAAGCTGGCCGTGGACGCGTGTATCCAGGAGCGGGTCCGGGAACGACTCCGGGCAAGCGCGTTCGCCCGCTCAGAGACGGTGCTGATGCTGGCCTTCGTGGCTGGCGGGGCGCTCGGGCTCATCCCGGTCGAGGGTTGGATCGGCATCGCCGGACTGGCCGGTTTCGCCACCCTGGCCGCCGTACGGGCAGCGATCATGGCCACTCGGCTACGCGGCGAGCGCCTGCTGGGCCGTGCCCTCGCCGACGACGAACGGGCCGCCTCGGACGAGCCGTCCACTGGTCAGGCCGGTGAGAGCAGCCCAACCAGCGGCACAGATGCCGACGTACCCACCCCGGTGTCGCCGGCCCCCGCTTCCCCGGCCCCGGCGTCGGCCACCGGAGCGGTGCCCGGGTCGACGGCCGAGTCGCCGCTCGCGCCGCCCGGCTTCCACATCTACCGGCCGTCCTCGGCCATGCCACGCACCGGATCGGGGGACGACGAGTCCCGCCGCGAACCACAGGGACCGAAGAGTTGAACGGTGGAATCCTGATCGTCACTGCCGTACCGGCCGAGACGGAGGCGCTACTCGCTGGCCTGATCACCCCGGCCTCCACCACCGTCGCCCCGGTCGGGGTGGGTCCGGCCGCCGCTGCCGCCGGTACCGCCCGGCTGCTGGCGTTGGCCGAGGCGGCGGGCAGCCCGTACCGGGCGGTGGTGAGTGCCGGCATCGGCGGCGGCTTCCCGGACCGGGCCCCGCTCGGCGGCATCGTCCTCGGTACCCGTAGCGTCGCGGCCGACCTCGGAGCCGAGTCACCGGAGGGCTTCCTCCCCCTCGACGAGTTGGGCATGTCCCGGGAACACCTCGGCGGCGGGCCGGAGATCCCCGCTGACCCGACCCTGCTCGCGCAGTTGCGCGCCGTGCTACCCGATGCGACGGTCGGCGCGGTGCTCACCCTGAACACCGTCACCGGCACCGCCGAGACCACCCGGTTGCTCGCCGACCGGTATCCCGACGCGGTGGCCGAGGCGATGGAGGGCCACGGGGTGGCGGTGGCCGCCGCCCAGGCCGGATTGCCGTTCGCGGAGTTGCGTGCGATCTCCAACCCGATCGGTCCCCGGGACCGGGGGGCGTGGCGGATGCGCGCGGCCTTCGACGCGCTGACCACGGCCGCCGCCGCCTTCGGTTAGCCGGTCGGTGTCGGCGCAGCCTCCGGCTAGCCGGTCAGTGTCGACGCAGGGCCACCACGGCCAGGTCGTCGCTGCTCTGCGACGGGCCCAACTCGGCGAGCAGCCGGCCGCAGAACCGGTCGAGGTCGGCGTCCACGGTGGCCGCGCAGACGGCCAAATCGGCCATCCGCTGGTCGATGTCGACGTCCCGGCGCTCGATCAACCCGTCGGTGTAGAGAACCAGCGTCGCCCCGGGGGGCAGCTCGAATTCGAGGTCGTCGGGTCGGTCGGCGTGGATCCCGAGGAGCGGGGCCCGGTGTTCGATGAACCGGGTCGAGTCGGCCGTGACCAGCAGCGACGGTAGGTGACCGGCGCTGGCCAACCGGATCCGCCCGGTGTCGGGTTCCAGGGTCAACAGGCAGACCGTCGCGAACTCCCCCGGCAGCAGGGTACGGACCAGCTCGTCGACCCGTTCGAGGATGACGCCGGGCGAGTGACCCTCCACGGCGTACGCCCGGATGGCGTGCCGAAGCTCGGCCATGACGGTGGCCGCGTGCAGCGAGTGGCCGGCGACGTCGCCGATCACCGCCAGCAGCCGGCCGTCGATCATCGCAAATTCGTAGAAGTCGCCGCCGACCTCGGTCTGCATGCTGGCGGGCTCGTAACGTACGGCAAGGTCCAACCCGGCGATCCGCGGTAGCCGGCGGGGCAACAGGCTGCGTTGCAAGGTCACCGCGATTCGGTGCTCCTCGTCGTAGGAGCGTTGCGCCTCGACTGCGGTGGCGACCGCCTGGGCGAGCTGCGTGAGCACGACAGACTCCGGAACCAGGGCCGAGGACGGTACGGCGACGTGCACCGCCGGCCGGTCGATACGGAGCCGTACGGTGGCAATGGCGATCTGTTCGTCCGCGCTGACGGGCAGCGGCCAATCTTCGGGCGTGGGCGCGGTGTCCACAGTGACCCCGACCGGCACCGGTACGACGTCGCCGGGCCAGCTACCGGTCCGCACCGACGCGCCTGGCTCGATGGTGACCGCGGCCAGGCGGTCACCGTCGGCGTTCTCCGCCACGACGACGGCACCGGTCCCGAAGATCTGGGCGGCCCCGGTCACGGCGGCGTCGAGCAACTGGGGCAGCGTGGCGGCCGAGTTGACGGCGAGGGTGGTCTCGGCGAGGCAGGCGAGCCGGGCGGCGAGCAGTTCGGCCCGACGCCGGGCCCGGTAGTAGCGCAGTGCGGCACGGGTGGTGGCGATCAGCTCGTCCGGCTCGATGGGTTCGACGAGATAGGCGTCGGCTCCCCGAGCCAGCCCCTGGGTACGGTCAGCCAGGTCGACGGCGTGTGCCGACACGTGGATGACGGGCCGGGAGGCGTGCCGCGGGTTCGCCTTGATCCGTTCAGCGACGTCGAAGCCGCTCATGTCGCCGAGGCGTACGTCCAGCACGATCAGGTCGATGTCCTGGCTGGCCATCCGGTCGAGTGCGCTCGCGCCGCTGTCCGCTTCGACGACGGTGAACCCAGCGCGGGTCAGCCACCTGACCAGCAGATAGCGCTTGGCAGCGCTGTCGTCGACCACGAGGATCGTGGCATCGGTCACCGGACGGTCCATACGTCACAGCTCCGGTTGGACGGGAAGCTGGAGGGTGAAGGTGCTGCCGCTGCCGGGGGCGCTGGTCACGTCTAGGGTGCCGCCAAGGATGGTGGCGAGTCGCCGGGCGTACGGCAGGCCGAGGCCGGTGCCGCCGGACGACTTGCCCGGCACCTGATAGAACTCCTCGAAGATCCGTTCCTGGTGCTCGGGTGGGATGCCAACCCCGGTGTCGCTGACCTGGAACGTCCACTGCTCACCATCGCGGTCGGCGGTCATCCGGACCTCACCGTGCTCGGTGAACTTGAGCCCGTTGTGCAGCAGGTTCCGCAGGATCTGGGTGAGGAGCACCTCGTCGGAGCGGATCACCGCTGGCGGTTCGGGATCGACGACCACCAGCTCGACGCCGGGGCGGGTGGCCATGGCGCGGGCGGTGCCGCGCAGCTGACCGAAGACGGGTCGCAGCTCGACGTCGGACCAGGTCGGTTCGATCGCCCCGGACTCCGCCTTGCCCAGGTCGAGCAGGTCGTTGACCAGCGCCAGCAGGTCCGCCGCCGAACTGCGGATCAGCTCGACCTGTTCCTTCTGCTCGTCAGTGAGCGGGTCGGAGAACGGGTCCGCCAGCAGCCGGGTGAGACCGATCACGGCGGTGACCGGAGCCCGCAGTTCGTGGCTGACGTTGGCGAGGAAGCGGCTCTTCGTCTCGCTGACCACCCGCAACCGGGCGGATCGCTCCTCCAACTCGGCGTGGAGCGCAACGACGCCCCGGTTGGTCTCGTCCAGTTCCTCGGAGAGCTGGGTGTAGAGGGCGAGGACGCCCCGGTTGGTTTCGGCGAGTTCCTCGTTGAGGCGGGCTAGCTCGTCCCGTTGTGCCCGAGTCTGCTCCAGAGCTGCCAGTAGTTGCTCGTTCTGCTCCGCCATCTCCTCCAATGGTGTCCGAGCAGCGGAGGAAGTCAGGTCGCCGCGCACCGCTTCGAGATGGGTGGGGGTGAGCGGACCGGCCGAGCGGGGGATCCGACGCGACATCCGTATCACGGTAGCTCCCCCGTTCGGCTGAACGCTGAACGAGTCGACCAACCGTCCTACGGCCAGGGCCCCGGACAGTTGCTGATCAGTGTCGATCGGACAGCTGGCGACAACCTCGGTGACCAGCGTCTGTGGATCCGTACCGATGGTCACCGAAAAGACCACCTCGGCCGGGATCGGCACGGCGCGGGTAACCAGAAGATATCGGCCAATCTCGCTGAGCGCGGTGGCCAGCCGGATCTGGTCCTGGTGTTCGAGGCCGACGGCTGCGGCCACCTCCCGACCCCGCTGCCGGACCACGAAGACGTCGGACTCGGTGCGCAGAGCCATCCGCAGCAGCGGGATGCTGTTCTCGCCGGGCTCGGTCATGGCGTGGTCCGGGCGACCAGTACGCACGCGTCGTCCCGCCGTACGGCGGCATCCCGCAGCATCGTGCCCGCGATCACCTGCGGGGCCCGTCGTTGTAGGCCGGGATAGTCGGTCAGCCGCCACCGGTCGGTCACCCCGTCGGTGTGCATGACCAGGTAGGCACCGGCCGGCATCGGGTAGTCGAACTCCCGTACGGCGCGCCGCTGGTGACCGACGATGCCCGGCAGCGACACCAGCCCGCGTCGGTCCGGGCCGTCCATCAGCGTCCCGGTGATGTTGCCCAGCCCGGAGTAGCGGACCAGACCGGCATCCAGGTCCAGCTCGGCGACGGCTGCGGCGACACCTCGGGTGTGGCTGACCGACCGGTGCAGATGCTCGATGACCGCCGCCGGACGTACCGCCGGGGCCACCTGGAAGGCGTGTACGGTGGCCGCCGCAGCCGCCGCAGCCAGCGGCCCGTGCCCCAGGCCGTCGCAGACCAGCACCTGTCGTCGGCCGTCCACGACCCGTACGGCGAACCCGTCGCCACAGGCCTTCTCGCCGGTCATCGGCCGACTGACCCCGGCCGCCCAGTACGGCTCGGGCGGCTGCGCCGGCCAGACCTGCACGGCGGTCACCGTGCCCTTGCCGGGCATGGAGAAGACGTCGAGCCAGCTCGCTTGCCGACCGATCGCCCCCAAGCCGATCCCCAGCGTGCCGGCGGTGGAGTGTCCGTCCCGGGTGGACGAGATGACGTTGTCCATCCCGGGGCCGGAGTCGACGGCGATTACCTCCACCCCGGCGACCTTCCCGGCCCGGGCCGGGCGGATCAGGAGCAGCCCGTCGTCGGCATGCTTGACGAGGTTGCTGGCGAGTTCGGTAACGACGATCGCGAGCGCACCCACCCGCTCGGCATCGAAACCCATCTGGCCGGCGAGTAGCTCCGCCGATCGGCGCGCCGCACTGACTCTGCCGAGTTCCTCCATCCGGAACCACACCCCGCCGTCGGTGAGCCGGTGGTCGCCCGTCACGTCGACCGCGACCATTTGATGATGGTCACCCGGGTGCCCCGGCCAGGGGCGGTGTCGATCTCGAACTCGTCAACCAGCCGGCGGGCCCCACCGAGCCCCAGGCCGAGTCCACCCCCGCTGGTGTAGCCGTCGCTCAACGCCAGGTCCAGGTCGGCGATGCCGGGGCCGTTGTCGGCGAAGACGATGCGTACGCCCTTGCGGCGGCCACTGTCCACCACTCCGATCTCGGCCCCGCCGCCCCCGCCGTAGACGAGGGTGTTCCGGGCCAGTTCACTCGCGGCGGTAACCAGTTTCGTCTGGTCGACCAGGGAGAGCGCGACGTTGACGGCGACGCTGCGGACCACCTGCCGGACCAGGACCACGTCCTTGTCGGCGGCGATCGTCACTACCTGAGGGGCACCCAGGTCAGGACTGGCGGTCACGACGAGGTCGAGGTGGGACGGTCGAGGTCGAGCCCGGTTGGCAGACCCCAGTCGTCGTCCGCGTCGAGGTCTGGCAAGTAGAGCGCCTCATCGAAGCGGGACCGGGCAAGCAACTCCATGGCCCGTTCGACGTTCAACGCGGTTCGGATGCCGTCCAGGGAGAGGCCCAACTCGACGAGGGTGATCGCGACTGCGGGGCGCATCCCGACGACGACGGTGTCGGCGTCCAGCACCCGGGCGATGGCCGCGATCGAGGAGAGCGTACGACCGACGAACGAGTCGACGATGTCCATCGCGGTGATGTCGATGATCACGCCGCGACATCCGGTCGCCACGATCCGCTCGGCCAGGTCCTCCTGGAGCGCCAGTGCGGTCTGGTCCTCCATGTCGACCTGGATCGAGACCAGCAGCAGGTCGCCGATCTTGAGGACCGGTACCCGGTCCATCAGGCCTCCCGAGCGCCCGGCAGCGCGGCCATGTTGCCTCGGGTCGCCCGCCGGTTGATCTCGATCATCCGTAGCGCGTGGCGGAGCGCGTCGGCCAGTGTCGCCTTGGTGGCGATGTCACCGAACTCGATGCCCAACGCCACGATCGTCTGTGCGATCTGCGGCCGGATGCCGGAGATGATGCACTCGGCACCCATCAGCCGCGCGGCCACCACGGTCTTGAGGATGTGCTGGGCCACCTGGGTGTCGACAGCGGGTACGCCGGTGATGTCGATGATCGCGTAGGGCGAGCCGGTGTCCACCAGCATCTGCAGCAGCCGCTCCATCACCACCTGGGCCCGTGCCGAGTCCAGCGTGCCGACCAGCGGGATGGCGACGACCCCCTCCCAGAGCTTCACCACCGGCGTGGCCAGCTCCAGCAGCTGCTCCGCCTGGTCGGCGATCAGCTCCTCACGCGACTTGGTGTAGCGCTCGAAGGTGAACAGCCCCATCTGGTCCACCACCGCCGAGGCGGCCACGTAGTCGGCGAGCGCCTGGGCGTCGCCGCCATGTACGCCCAGCACGTCGACCAGCGCCTCCTTGAGGGCGAAGACACTGATCGCGGTCTCGCTGGCGGTGAAGCCCTGTCGAGCCCGGCTACGGGACAGCTCGGCCAGTGTGCCGCGCAGCTCCGCTGAACGGTCCGCGTCCAGATCGAACGGACCCTCCTGGAGGGTCGCGGTCAATGCGCGGTGCAGATCCTGCACCTGCTGGCGCAGTTCCGCCTCGGTCATCCGGCCCCGCAGTGAGCTGGTGACGACCTCCGTCCACCGTGCGCTCAGCTGCTCGGCATGGCTGTCGAACAGCACGCCGAGGCGACCGCTCTCGTCGGCCGTGATTCCCATGCTCTTCCTCCCCGCCTGCCGGTCCGCCCGGCTACCGCACCATCTTCCGGCTTCCTTCCCGGCTGCGCGCGGCCAGACGGCGAACTCTATCACCGGTAGCGCGTGGGATGGCTGGTCAAGCAGCGCTGACCTGCGCATCTTGACATTGACACAATTCGTGACACCGTCGCCGGCCCGGCCCGTCGGAACCGCCAGTCACTGTCTATGACCTCACACTCGGCGGACCGGTGCCGGAGCGGTCGACCCGGATGTGGTTCGGTGTAGGACGTGGCGCTCTCGCTGGCGATCTCGCCCTGCCCCAACGACACCTTCGTCTTCCACGCCCTGGTACACGGGCTGGTGCCCGGCGCACCTCCGGTCGAGGTGACCTACGCCGACGTGGACGTCACCAACACCGCGGCCGAACGCGGGGCGTACGACCTGGTGAAGGTGAGCTACGCGGCGCTGCCCTGGCTGCTCGACGACTACCAGCTGCTGCCCTGCGGTGGCGCGCTGGGCCGAGGTTGCGGCCCACTGGTGCTGACCCGCAAGGACCGCGCCCACGGCGACCTGACCGGCGCGACCGTCGCCGTACCCGGCGACCGGACCACGGCGTACCTGCTGTTCCGACTCTGGTCGGCGGCCCGACCGCCGGCCCGGATCGAGGTCGTGCCGTTCCACGAGATCATGCCCGGGGTCGCCGCCGGCCGCTACGACGCCGGCCTGGTGATCCACGAAGCCCGGTTCACCTACCCCCGGTACGACCTGACCGCCCTGGTCGACCTCGGCGAATGGTGGGAAGGTGACACCGGCCTACCGATCCCGCTCGGCGCGATCCTGGCCCGGCGGGGTGTCGTCGACCCGGCCGAGGCCGCCGACTGGATCCGCACCTCGGTACGGCAGGCCTGGGCCGACCCGGCAGCCACCCGCGAGTACGTGCTGCGACACGCACAGGAGATGGAAGCCGCCGTGGTCGACCGGCACATCGCCCTCTACGTCAACGAGTTCACCGCCGACCTGGGCGAGGACGGCCGGGCCGCGATCGACGCACTGCTGCACCGGGCTGCGGACGCCGGCCTGACCCCTCAGATCTCCAGCTCGCGGGCCACCGCGTGGACCAGCTGAGCGACCGTCTGCGCGGTCTTCCGGTCGGGGAACCGGCCCCGACGTAGATCCGGCTGGATCTTCGCCTCAAGGACCTTGATCATGTCTTCGACCAGGCCGTGCAGCTCCTCGGCTGGTCGACGACGCAGCTCGGCCATGGACGGCGGAGCATCCAGCAGCTTCACCCCGAGCGCCTGGGCACCCCGGCGGCTGTCCACCACACCGAACTCGATCCGCTGGCCCCCCTTGAGGTCGGTGACGCCAGCGGGCAGCGCGCCCTTGGGCAGGAACACGTCGCCACCCTCGTCACTGGTGACGAACCCGTAACCCTTGGCCGCGTCATACCACTTCACTCGACCCGTCGGCACCTGTTAACCCCTGCCTCGTTGAGACTCCTGTGTCACACAAGGCTAGCCGCATCGGCCGCCTCAGCGCTGCTGGGAATCCGGTGGGCAGGTCGACGCCACCCAGCCGACCGAGGAGCCGGATCGGCCCTCGGCCGGATAGCGTGGAACGACGATGACCACCACACTCGCCGACCACCTCAGGTCGCTACCCGACGACGCGCTCGCCGCCCTGCTGGAGCTGCGTCCTGACCTGGTCGTCCCGGTACCGGCCGACGTGTCCGCGCTGGCCGTACGGGCCCAGTCCCGGGTGTCGGTCGCCCGTGCCCTGGACGGGCTGGACCAGTTCACCCTCCAGATCCTCGACGCGGCCCGGTTGACCCGCGACCCGGACAACGAGGGCCGAACCTCCGTCGCGGCGATCCTCGCCCTGGCGACCACCGGCCGGGGTGGGGACCAGGCCGCCGTACGCGCCGCGCTCGACCGGCTCCGCGCACTGTTCCTGCTGTACGGACCGGAGTCGGCCCTCCAGGTGGTGGCCAGCGTCGACGAGGTCTGCCTGCCGTACCCGGCAGGGCTGGGGCGACCCGCGGCGGAGCTGGACGAACGGGCGGCGCTGCTGGTGACGGACCCGGCACGGCTACGCCGGACGGTGCTCTCCGCTCCGCCCCCGGCGCGGGCGATCCTGGATCGGCTCGCCGCCGGCCCACCGGTCGGCACGCTCCCGGCCGAACTGCTGCACCCGCCGACCATCGACGGGCCAGCCCTGCCCGCGGTCGACGGGGCTGAACTGGACGTATCGCCGTCGCCGGTGCGTTGGCTGGTCGAGCACGCCCTGCTGGTGCCGATCCCGGACACCGGGGCCACTGCCCGGGGTGCCGCCGTGGAACTACCCCGCGAGGTCGGGCTGCTGCTGCGCCGCGACTGCGGCCCGCTCGGTCCGCTGCGCCCCCAGCCGCCGGTGCCGGCCGCCACGGCCCGGGAACCGAAGGCCGCCGACTCCGCCGGAGCCGGTCAGGCGATGGAGGCGGTACGACACACCGAGGCGCTACTGGAGGCGCTCTCCGCCGAGCCGGCTCCGGTGCTGCGCTCGGGCGGAATCGGAGTACGTGAGCTGCGCCGGCTTGCCCGCGCCACCGGGCTGGACGAGCCGACCACGGCACTGCTGCTGGAGGTCGCGCACGCCGCCGGACTGACCGGCGAAGCCGACCTGCCCGGGGCCGCCACCACCCGTACCGGGGCCGACCAGCAGGTCCTGCCCACCGCCACGTACGAGGTGTGGCGCAGCGGCTCACTGGCACAGCGCTGGGACCACCTGACCCGGGCCTGGCTGGCCATGCCCCGACAGGCGGGCCTGGTCGGGCAACGCGACGACCGGGACCGGCTGATCACCGCGCTCTCCAGCGAGGTGGACCGGGCTGCCACACCGGCCGCCCGGCGGGCCGTACTCGGAGTGCTCGGCGCACTGGACCCGGGGGCCGCGCCCACCGCCGACGAGGTACTCGAACTACTCGCCTGGCATGCCCCCCGGCGCAGCAAGGGGCGCGAGCCGGCACACCGCGAGGCACTGACCGAGGCGGCCCGACTCGGCATCACCGGCCTGGGGGCGCTCACCTCGTACGGCCGGCTGCTGCTGGCCGAGACCCTGGCCGGAAGTGCCCGCGCGGCGACGGCCAACGACGATCCGCTCGGCCGACGGGCCGCGACGGGCGCACCGGCGGACGAGACGGCCACCGCCATCCGAGCCCTGGACGCGCTGCTGCCCGCCCCGGTCGACCACTTCCTGATGCAGGCCGACCTGTCCGTGGTGGTACCCGGCCCGCCCGAGCCGATGCTCGCCGCCGAGTTGGAGGTGGTGGCCGAACACGAGTCGGCCGGCGGGGCCAGCGTGCACCGGGTGACCGGGGCGAGCCTGCGTCGGGCACTGGACGCCGGGTACGCCGCCGACGACCTGCACACCCTGTTCCAGCGCCGGTCCCGTACCCCGGTGCCGCAGACGTTGACCTACCTGATCGACGACGTGGCCCGTAAGCACGGCGGGCTGCGGGTCGGCTCTGCCGGGGCGTACGTCCGCAGCGACGACGAGGCGCTGCTCACCGAGGTGCTGGCCGACCGGCGGTTGGCCGCACTGTCCCTGCGGCGGCTGGCCCCGACGGTGCTGAGCACCCCGTACCAGGTGGGCCGGATGCTGACCGCGCTGCGGGAGGCGGGCTACGCCCCGGTGCCGGAGGACGCGACCGGTGCCGCGGTGCTGACCCGGCCGAAACCGGCGCGGGCACCGGCCCGGATGTCGGTCGCCAATCGGGTCACCGACCCGCTGGTCACGCCGAAACTCACCGCACCCCGGCTGCTCGGCATCGTCGAACACATCCGGCGCGGCGAGGCCGCCGCCCGGGCTGCCCGCCGCGCCCCGGCCTCGGTCCGGACAGTCAACGGCCGGGGTGGCGCCAACCCCAGCCACACCCAGGCCCACACCCAGGCGCTCGCCGTCCTGCAACAGGCGGTCCGTGACAAGGCGCTGGTCTGGGTCGGGTACGTCGACGCACACGGGGCCACCACGTCCCGCCTGGTCCGGCCGGTCTCGATGAGCGCCGGCTACCTTCGGGCCGAGGACGATCGGAGCGAGATGCTGCATACCTTCGCCCTGCACCGGATCACGGCAGCGGTGTTGGAAGAGTAGTCAGCTTCGTCGGGTGCGTCGGTGCGGTCAGCTTCGTCGGCTGCGCCGCACCGTGCCGACAATGGAGATGAGGAGCAGCAACGCGAAGGCACTGCCGGCCGCCTCGCCGACCGAGTCGACGAACCCCTGCTCCAGCACCAGCCAACCAAACAGGAACCAGCCGAAAAGGATGCTCCCGGCCAGCGAATACCAGACGATGGTGGCGCGGGAGACCGGTTCGTTGGTGGGCGGCTGGATAGGCACCTCGCGACTGGACGACGCGTCCGGCCTGGCGATCCGCTGCTCGCCGTTGGTTCGCAACTCATGGTCGACCGTCATCCATCCTCCCCACCTGCGCGTTTTCCCCTATACCCAGACTCGCACCCGAGAAGCCGATTCGACAGGGGTGGATTCCCCTAGGGCCGACTTCCCGACACGTACCTCCCCTTCCTCTGTCTCTAACGGTCTAGGCACGGTTTTGGTCAACTCCTTCGGCAGCCACCCCGCCGAGGCTGGCACCGCCGTCATTACTGCGGGTCTGGTCCGCTGACGTCGTCCTCGTCGGGGACCCAGCGCAGGATGTCGCCGGGCTGGCAGTCGAGGACCCGGCAGATCGCGTCGAGGGTGCTGAAGCGGATCGCCTTCGCGCGGCCGTTCTTCAGGACGGAGATGTTCGCAGCGGAGATGTTCACCGCGGCGACGAACTCGCCGACGGGCATCTTGCGCTTGGCGAGTTGGACGTCGATGTCGACGATGATGGCCATCAGATCACCTCGTCGAGCTCGCTGTTCAGCGTGATCGCCTTCACCAGCAGGTGCCGGCCGACGAGGGTGAGCAGGAGCAGCACCACTGCCGCGGCAACGCTGGCGGCCGACCCCATCCAGAGGCCGATGACCTCCATACCGTCGGCCGGGGAGGGGATGTCGGTGAACGTCACGTACAGCAAGAGGCCGGTGGTGACCGCGATGGCCGCCACGGCGACGCCGACGCTGACGTTGACCCAGGTCAGGGCGGAAGGCTCGAACAGAGTGCCGGCGCCTGCCCGCCTAAGCAGGAAGATCAGCGCGACGAGCCCCACCTGAACGCAGGCGATGAAGATGACCGCGGCGGTCACCAGCGGCATCTCCAGCGGCGCGTACGGCGGGAAGGCGGCGACCTCGTCGGCGGCGACGGCGGGGATGATGACGATCTGTGCGTAGAGGCCGAGAATCAGCACAAAGCCGAAGATCACCTGAAGGAGGGCAACAAAGGTTCGAGGCATACATCGATTTTCGATAAGAAGCTATCGATTGTCAATACGTCATCTGCTACCTGGGTAGGAAGTAAACCCTGCTGTCGGTGACGGCCTCCCCGTCCAGCCCGGGAAAAGAGACAACCCCGGTGGTACGCCGCCCCGGGCACCCGCAACCCGGGTGGTAGGTCGATCGACAACTCCGGCATGACGACCTGTGACCACCCCGGTACATACGCTGCCGCAGGTACTCGTCATACGAGCGAAGGGATCCTCGATGTACGTCCGTCACCTGCTTGCTGTCACCACATCCGCCCTGCTCGGGGGCTTCGGGCTGGCCGCACCGGCAGCCGCGCACATCTCGGCCCAGCCGATCGCGGCCAGTGTCACCACCATGAGCGCCGGACGGCTCGGGGCCCTCGTCGCCGCCGTACTGGGGTTGACCGGTGTGGTCGTCGGCGGCCTGGCTCTGACCCGCCCCGTCGGTCGTACCGGCACCGGCTTCGGGCGACTCCGCGCCCCGTTAGCCCTGGTGGCGGGGCTGATTGGCATGGCCCTCGGTGGGCTGGTCGTGGCCACCTCCGACAGCGGTATCGGCACCGGCAACGGGCGGGGCGGTGCCTACCTGGCCCTGCTGGTGGGGCTGATCGCCGTCGTCCTCGGTGGGCTGGCCCTGGTCCGCTCGCGTCGCACCGTCTGACCGGCAAGCCGTACGGTCTGACCGGCGAACCGCCCCTCCTGGGCAGGTTCCCGACAACCCCGAAAGGTTGTGCTCAGGAGCGGGCGAGCCAGCCGGGAACGGTCAGGCCGGACTCGTACGCGAGGATCACCAACTGGGCCCGGTCCCGGACCTGGGTCTTGGTCATGATCCGGCTGACGTGCGTCTTCGCGGTAGCCGGGCTCAACACCAGCCGCGCCGCGATCTCGTCGTTGGACAGGCCAGCGGCGACCAACGCCATCACCTCACGTTCCCGCTGGGTAAGCGCGCTCAGCCGAGGCCCCGGGTCCGGGTGGCTGACCCGGGCGGTGAACTCGGAAATCAGCCGGCGGGTGATCGACGGCGCGATCAGCGCGTCACCGCGTGCCACCACTCGCACCCCGTGGATCAGCTCCGCTGGCTCGGTGTCCTTGACCAGGAAGCCGCTCGCGCCGGCCTGCAGCGCACCGTAGACGTAGTCGTCCAGGTCGAACGTGGTCAAAATGATCACACGGGCATCGCAGCTCGCGGCGATCTCCCGGGTGGCGGCCAAGCCGTCCAGTCTGGGCATCTGAATGTCCATGAGAACGACGTCCGGCCGCACCTCCCGGGTGAGCCGCACCGCCTCGGCACCGTCGGCAGCCTCACCCACCACCTCTATGCCGTCCTCACCGTCCAGGATGGAGCGGAAACCGGCGCGTACCAGGGTCTGGTCGTCGGCGAGCAGCACCCGGATCATGCTGACGCCCCCACGGATACCGGCCCTGGCCGCAGCCGCAGGCGGGCATGAACCCGGAACCCGCCGTCCGGCCCGGGGCCTGTGGTCAGCGACCCACCCAACGCCCGGGCCCGCTCACCCATGCCGAGGATCCCGTTGCCGGGCTGGCCCGATGCGCCGGTGCCGTCGTCTTCGACCTCCACCAGCACGTCGTCGCGGTCCGGTCGGACCCGGATGACCGCGGTGGTCGCGTCGGCGTGGCGGGTCACGTTGGTGAGCGCCTCCTGAACGATCCGGTACGCCGCCAGATCGACTTCCGGCGGCAATGGCCGAGTTTCGGTCAGCTCGGTACGGATCGCCAACCCGGACCGCTCGGCCATCGCCACCAGCTCGTTGAGGTGCTTCAGCCCCGGGGTGGAAGTAGTCGGCGGCTCGCCCTCCTGCCGGAGGATGCCCAGCGCCGTGCGCAACTCCCGCAACGTCTCCTTGCTTGTCTGCTTGATCGCGATCAGCGCCTGCTCGGATCGGGTCGGGTCGGGGCGGTGCAGCGCGGCACTGGCCTGCACGTTGATCAGCGAAAGGTGATGGCCGAGAACGTCGTGCAGTTCGCGGGCGATACGCAACCGCTCCTCGGTGGCCCGGCGTCGCGCCTCCTCCTCCGTACGCTGCTCTGCGGCGAGCGTCCGGGCTCGCGCCTCGGCGAGGTAGGCCCGGCGGTTGCGGGTCACGCCCACGATGACGGCGACGAGCCAACCCGCGTGCAACAGCGTCGCCCCGTTCGCGGTGTCCTCGGTCTTGTTGTAGCCGTCTGCGGCGGCGAAGGCGACCACCGAGGCCAGCCCCAGCCCGATGGCGAAGGCAAGGCGCCCCTCGTCGACAACGGTGTAGAGCGCCACGATGAACACCAGCATGATCGGCCCTGGCCGGTGCAGCAACGCCCCGTAGATGCCGACGGCGGCCAGCGCCACCACACCCACCGCCACCGGATAACGGCGGCGGAAGCAGAGCGCACCGGAGGATGCCAGTACGACCAGAAGCGCCGCCCAGTCAGCAGCGGTGTCGATGCCACGAGACTGCACCACGAGGCCGACGAGGGCGACCAGGCCGACCACGAGCACCAGGGCGGTGTGCGCCGCCCGACCGTGCCATCGCCACCTCAACATGTGTCGAAGCCTAATCTTCGCCACGCTGGTATCCGAGGTCATCTTCGCCAGGCTGGTATCCGAGGTCCGACGGTCGGAGGTTGCCGGTGGGGCGGTGTCCAGGCCGATCGGGCTAGCTGGGCTACGGGCGCGGGTTCCTGCCCAACCGCCAGCCCACCGTCGCCCAGCACATCCCCCAGAGCAGGAAGAACGGCGACCACAACCACAGATCCCAGTACGCCAGGTCGCGGGCCAGCGCGGCGTGCTCGGCTGGGGGTGGGCGTACCCCGGTCAGCAGTAACACGTCACCGAGGAAGCCGAATCCCAGCACGCCAATCGACCGAGCGATCATGAAGATCCCGAGCGTCCAGGTGATCGCAAGCAACAGCCGGTGCGGCACCGTCGGCAGCTTGCGGCGCAGACTGAGCAACGCGACGACAACGCCGATCAGCGCGGCACCGGCCAGCACCCAGTGACTTGCCACGAACAGCGGATCACGGGCGAGCAGCCGTTCGTGTAGCTCTGGGGGCAGCGGGTCCTTGTCGGCCAGCGCATTGGCTCCCAATGCCTGCGCGAGCTTCATCGATCCGTACGCTGCGGCGCACGCTGCCGCCCCGTACGCCGCCACGCGTGTCCACTCAGTCCGCAGCACGTCTCGTTGCCACCACATAGGACCGAATCAAGGACACGAGCAGCCCGATGACAACGACCCCGAGGAGGCCGTGGTACCACTGCCACCCCACGCCGATGCCGACGAACCCGTCCACGACCATGACCACCGCGCCGGCCCCGGCGGCCAGTGCCATCCCTACCAGCATCAGCAGCATGAGCGGCCTCGGCACTCGGCGCCCCAGTGCCGTGACCGTAGCGAGGGCAAGACAGGCGCCGAGCAGCCCGGAAGCGCTCGCGCACCACTGCGCGGTGGCCACGTCCATGACCTCGCGGGCGTACCGTTCGTGCTCGGCGGCCGACACGACCGGCCCACTCGGCAACCCGAGCCTGGCTTGTAGGGCAAAGGCGGCCTTACCGACGGCGTAACTGAGGAACACCACCGCCGTCGCATACGCAGGCCAGCGCCGCTGGAGATCAACACCATCCATAGCTGCGAACGTAGCCACGGCAGGCCGATCGACACTCCCGAGCACGAGGGAACCGACTCCCCCATCCGGGGGAATCGGCGGTTGCCTAGATTTCATCTGCGTCCGTACGTCAGTTGTCGACGCGACGGGTGTCGACGCGACGTGACTGCGCTCGTCCAGGGCGGTACGACGCTGGCGGAAGTCGCCGTTTCGCGACCACCCAGCGAGAGTGGTCGCGAAACGGTCGCCCGACTATCGGAAGGACCCGGCGTGGTCCACGGCCCACTGACCGAAGGTGCGGGCTGGCCGCCCCGTCAGCCGTGGCACCCCAGCGGCCCAATCCTCGTTGACCGGAGCGGGATCGCGGGCGGAGTCGGCCCAGATCCCGAACAACCAGTCGACGATCTCGGCCGGATAGCCGTCCTGAATCCACTGCTCGCGGGCCTGCGCCGGATCGTGCTCCTCGAACCTGACCTCTTCTCCGAGAGCAGCGCCGATCAGCCGCACCTGCTCGGTCACGGTAAGCGCCTCCGGTCCCGTGAACGTGTACGTCATGCCGGCGTGGCCGTCCTCGGTCAGGACCGCCGCGATCACCTCGGCGATGTCAGCCTCGTGCGTCGGCTGGGTGACCGCAGCACCGTACGGCCGGCGCACCAGCCGCTGCGTGCGTACCGCCGGCGCCCAGTCGAGCCAGTTGCCGGCGAACTCGCCCGGCCGCACGATCGTCCATTCCAGGCCGGATTCCTGCGCGGCCCGTTCGACGGGCAGGTAGCCGTCATCGCCCCAGACGTCGTCGTCGGCGGCCGCTCCAGACAGGACCACGATCTGGCGCACACCGGCTGCCCTGGCCATCGCGACCACCTCAGCCGCCGTCTGCGGGACCATCGGGATCAGGTACATCCGCTCGACCGACCGCAGCGCGTCGTGCAGCGTCGCGGGTCGTTCGAGGTCCCCCTCGAACAGTTCCACCTCGTCGGGCAGGCCGGCTGCTGCCGGCGTACGGGTCAGGGCGCGAACGGACTGACCAGCCCGGAGCAGTTCGCCGACGATGCCCCGTCCCATGAATCCGGTCGCCCCGGTCAGCAGGATGGTCATGCGGCTGCCCCCGTCCGGGCCGAGGGCCGGAAGTCGGCCACGTGATCGAGGGCCCACTGGGCGAAGCTGCGCGGTGGCCGTCCGGTGATCCGCTGGTAGGTGTCGGTGGTGGGCAGCAGCTCCGGCCCGTCGACGGCGGCGGCCAGCAACTCGATCAGCCAGTCGACGGTCTGCTGGTCGTACCCGTCGGTCAGCCATTGTTCGCGGGCCTGCTGTGGGCTCAACTCCTCGAAGCGGATTTCCTGCCCGAGCGCCGCCCCGATCGCGGTCGCCTGCTCCGCCTGACTGACCTTCATCGGTCCGGTGAGCGGGTAGGCCGCGCCGAGGTGGCCGTCGCCGAGCAGCGCCGCGACTGCCACGTCGGCGATGTCTGCCTCGTGCACCCAGGGAAATCCGGCCTTGGCGTACGGCGCACGCACCACCTGCTCGCGCTGAATCCGAGCGGCCCAAGCAAGGGCGTTCACGGCGAGCAGGCCCGGTCGTACATGGGTCCACTGCGCGCCGCTGGCCTCCACGGCCCGTTCGACCGCCCGATGCGCCAGCCGTTCCTCGGCGAGGTGCCGCCGCAACGCGCTGATGTCGGGGTCGTCCGGAGCGTCGTCGGACTCGAAGCCGGCTGCGGCGGCCGAGTGCACCACGAACCTGTGCACCCCGGCTCGCACCGCCAGGTCCACGAACCCCTTCCCCGGCTCACTGTCGGCATCGATGAAGGGGAACAGGTAGACCCGCTCGACTCCGTCCAGAGCCGCCGGCCAGGTCTCGGGCCGCTGGAAGTCCCCCTCGATCACGTCGACGCCGGCTCGTGGCGTGAATGTCTGCGGCTGGCGGGTCATGGCCCGCACCGAACAGCCAGCACTCACCAGCTGGTCCACCACATGGCGGCCGGTGTTCCCGGACGCGCCGGTCACTAAGATTGTCATGTTGCTCCTTTCGGTTCCCTGAAATGGCGCAATAGACCGCCGCCGTACCCGGCCAAGGTTCGCGGCGGCGGTCATCAGGGACGATAGGCGGATTTCTTCGCGCTCGCATATAGCACATATGTACGATCAGGTGCAGGTGTCGAGACGCGCCTTCCGGATATGACGAGGGTCGACTTTGGTCGGGGCGTACTCGCAGCTTGGCCGTAGTTGACGGGACCAGTGATCCGCGAGCCTCGAAACGGTCTCAGTGAGCACACCGTCCCGGAGGATCCCGCCGATGCCCGCACCGCCCCCAGCCCGGCCCCGCGTCGGGCGACTCCTGCTGGCCCTCGGCCTGGTCCTGCTGTCGCCGCTGTACGCAGAATCGCTCTCCGGCTACGACGTCAGCACCGGTGATCCGCTCGCCCTGTTGGGCGGGTTGTTGATCCTGGGGCCGCTGTACGGCTGCCCCGCGCTGCTCATCCGAGAGCTGGCCCGCCGGTACGACGTCCGCTGGCCGGGCATCCTGGCGTTGGCGGCGGCAGCCGGGCTGCTCCAGGCCGGCGTCATCGACCAGAGCCTGTTCAGCATGTCCTATCGCGACATCGACTACTGGGACGACATGCTGCTCCCCACCCTGATCGAGCCGCTGGGGATCGCCCCATACATGGTGATGTCCTTCGTCGTCGGTCACGTCGTCTGGAGTTTCGGTGCACCGATCGCGTTGACGGAGGCGCTGGCCGGGCGGCGGGCGCACACGCCCTGGCTGCGCTGGCCGGGGCTGCTCGTGGCGACCGTGCTCTACCTCGCCGCCGCCGCGTTGATCCTCGGCATCCATCTGAAGACCGAGGACGACCACGCGTCAGCGGCCCAGGTCAGCGGCTCTCTCCTGGTCGTCGCGCTGTTGGTCGCCGGGGCGTTCACCCTCGGGCGTCGCCCCGCGCCGGGCCGACGCGAACGCTCGCTGCCGCCGCCGTACGCGGTGGGTCTGCTCAGCCTGGTCGGCGCGCTCGGATTCAACTTCCTGCCGCCCACCTGGGTGGGGGTGGCCGGCGGGGTCGCGCTGATCGCCGCCAGCACCGGCCTGCTGACATACGTCTCCCGGTCGACCCGCTGGGACGGACGCTACCCGGTCGCGGTGGCCGGCGGGGCGGTGCTCGCGATGGCTGTCTCGGCGTTCCTGGTCACCCCGCTCGGCGACGTCCCGCCCCTACCGAAGTACGCGCACAACACCGTCTTCCTGCTCGGCTCGCTGGCATTGATCGGGTGGGCCTACCTGCACAGTCGGGCCAACCGGCCCACCTGACCGGGAAGGCGGGCGGCCGTCGCTACCGAGGTATGCGATGCGCCGCCCGCAGCTGGTCGGGGTGATCAGGGCGAGACGCCGCCGACCTTGACCATGCCGATGGTGATCCGGTCAGTGGTGCTGCCGAAGACCACCTTGAGTGCCAGCGTCAGCGTGCCGCTCGGGGTGAAACTGGTCGGCACGCTGTAGCAGTTGGCCGTCGGGGTGGTGCGGTCGGTGCCGTCATCCACCCGCACCGTCGCCGAGTTGGGTGTGGTCATCTCGGTGACCCGGGTCTGGCTGATGTAGGTGGTCCCCACCATGCCCGCGCTGATGGCATAGCACACGTCGATCGAGGTGACCGCAGCGTTGTCCCAGGGCAGCCCGAGATTCAACCACTGGAAGTCGCTCTCCCCGATGGCCTGCTGCGGTGTCAGCACGATTGCGGTGGACGGGCAGCAGTACGGTCCCGCGGTGAACTTGGCGGTGGCCGGACCGGACGGCCCGTTGGCGGTCGCGCCGAGCGGACTGTACCTGGCCTGCACCGCGACCGCCTGTACCGAGCCGGAGCCTTCCGCGTTGGCCGAGGGCGCAACGGCGAGCAGGCCACCGGCCAGCAGGCCGGCTAGGCCGGTGGCGAGCACGGCCAGGACCGTTCGTGGACTACGCACCATGAGTTTCAACAGAGCCTCCCTGACGAAACAGGTTGTGGCCACCCCGCCCCGGCATCCGATCCGGCAGCCATCACATTGAAGACTGTCAAAGTCATGAAATCGAGTCCAGCACCGTACGACCGCACCAATCTCCGCGATCCGCGAGACACAGCAAACCGCCACTACCCGGTTACTTCAGGAGTCGACCTGGTCAGAAGTGGTTCCGCCGACCCTGGGGTGATGCGCACGATGTCGAGTTGCCCGACAACGGGGTCGGCGGGCAGAAAAGCAGATGCCGAACGGGCCACTCGGTGCGTACCGTGCCCGCCATGTCCCGCGTCGAGGTACGGCCGTTCGAGGCCGCCGATCTTGCTGCCTGCGGCACTCTCCTGGCCGAGCGGCACCGCCGGCACCGCATCGCTGAGCCGTTGCTCTCCCCCCGCTTCGAGGACGTCGATGTCGCCGTCGCGGAGCTGACCACCGCGTTCGAGACGGCGGAGGCATCCGGGGCGGTCGCGTTTCGCGCCGGCGAACTGGTCGGTTTCGTGCTCGGGGCCCCGAAGTCGTCACCGCTGTGGGGTCCGAACATCTGGGTCGAAGCAGCCGGGCAGGCGACCATCGACGCCGAGGTGATGCGTGACCTGTACGCGTTCGCCGCTGCCCGCTGGGTCGACGAGGGCCGTACGGCGCACTACGTCATGGTGCCGGCGTACGACGTGGAACTGGTGCACGCCTGGTTCCGCCTGGGCTTCGGCCAGCAGCACGCGCACGCCATCCGGCCAGCGTCCAGGCCGGTATCCAGCTCGGCGACGACCAGGGCTTCTCGGCTGTCGGTGCGCCGGGCCATCCGGGCGGACATCCCGGCGCTCGCCCAACTCGATCTTGAGCTGCCGATGCACCAGGGCCTGTCCCCGACCTTCTCGTCGGGCCGGATCGGGACCGTCGAGGAGAACCTCACCGCATGGGCCGAGGACTTCGACGACGACGGGTACGCGACGTTCGTGGTCGAACATGACGGCAAGGTCGTCGGCTCGGCCATCGGATGTGCCTTGGAGAAGTCGAGCACCCATCTCGGCCCGGCCCGCCCGGACAATGCCGGGTTCCTCGGGTTCGCCGCAGTCTTCCCGCAGGCCCGGGGTGCCGGTGCCGGGCGGGCCCTCGGCGAAGCCGTCATCGATTGGGCCGTCGACAGTGGATTCGACAGTGTGGTCACCGACTGGCGGGTGACCAACCTGCTCTCCTCCCGCACCTGGCCGAAACTCGGCTTCACCGAGACCTTCCTGCGACTGCATCGCCTGATCGGCTATTGAGTGGTAAGCGCGGCCTGGCTCAGTCAACCGCTGGCGGAGGGTTGCCAGGAGATAGCGGCGGGACGCTGGCCGCCAGATCGGAGAAACTCCTGCACCGCCTGACGAAGTTGCTCCAGGGAGATCTCCGAATCATGCGGGAAGTCGCGATCGCTGCCCATGTAGCAGTAGTAGACCTCGTCATGCTTGCTGGGCGAACCCTTGCTGTACCAGGTGCCATCGCCCATGTAGCGGAGGCCACCTACTGAATCGTCGGCGTTGACGGCCAACAACAGTTCATGGTCGGGCACTCCCGAGGCCAGCTTGCGCCGAGCAGTGGAGTACAGCGCCGCAACGGTGTTCTCGAATGGTTCGGCCAGCAGCGAATCGATCAGTCGATCAATGTCCTCGTCGTTGGCTATGACGATCGCGCCCAGGTCGTGCCGGTAGTAGGCGACAACCTCCGATGTCGTCATCGGTGACCTCCCCGGTAGGTCCTGTTGCCCTCCGGCCAGTACACGGTGAGTACCGCGTCCGGCGGTAGGAACCTCGACAGCAGTTCGTCGCAACCCAGGACTCCCGCGCAGGGGCGCCGGTCGATCACGATCTTCGCTTCCTGAATCTTGTCTTCGCGCATTCGCATGGCGAACTTCAACTCCACGTCGGCGGCAGAAGAGAGAACGTTTCCGTCCCGTACAACGACGCCCAGGTCCGGCGACCCAGACGCCCCGACTCTTGGGCCGCCGCCCCGGCCTGCGTCCGCTCGGTATCGGGGGCAGCATTGCCAGGAAAGGAGCCGGGTCGAAGCCGCTCACCTCTGGTAGGGCGGTCGGCGACGAGGATGCGGCTGCCGCGCCTTCGACCAGGCCGACGTACGCGTGAATGTCGTCACTGGACTTGTTCAACCAGCTCAGTGCCTCATCGAGGAGATCACGCGCTCTGCGCATCTCAGCGAAAGCGGCCTGCGGTCTGCGGTCTGGCGATGGGCTTGCAGATCGTGCGAATGATGCGGGGAGCCCTACCCGAAGGGGCAAGCGTCAAATGGCCGAATACGCCGGTACGGCGGCCCAGCAACCGGGCCGCCGTACCGGAATTGGGTTGATCAGGTGCCGGCGCGGTGGCCGAAGGCGTGCACCCGGGTGCCGACCTTGCCGAGCGACCACAGCGTCTTGGCGTCCGCCGGAAGCATGTTGATGCAGCCGTGCGAGCCGACCGGGTTGTGCAGGTAGGTGGTTGCCTCGTGGAAGCCCATTCCCTGGGTGAAGTGCTGCCAGTACGGCATCCACACCTCGTACGGGTCGGACCACTCCTTGATGTTGCGGAAGTTGATTTTGTACGTGCCGGGGGGCGTGGCGAAGTCCTTCATTCCGGTCCGGGTGACCGTAGGCTTCATGATCACCTTGCTGCCCTGCATCGCCCAGACGGTTTGCAGGGTCAGGTCGATGCAGAACGTGGTGCCCGTACCGGTCTTGCACTTGGCAGTATTGGTGCTGGCCAGCCGTCGGGCCACGTCAAGGGTGAGCGGTCCGGCCCGTCCCTCGGCGGGGCGGATGTCGTACCGCTTCTGGAACTTCTTGATGGCCGAGCAGTCCTCGATCGACTGCTTGCCGTCCACCTTGATTCGCCCGAATCCGCCCAGCTTGGCCAGGTACGTCTCGACCTCACGCTGCTTCTCGCCCTGAGGACAGCTCCCCCGGTCCGACGAGGTGGTCTTCGTCGGGTCCGGCTTCTTGACGGTTTTCGTCGGGGCTGGGGTGGTCTTGGTCGGTTTGGGGTTGCGCTTGGTCGACTTCTGATCCGGCCCGGCGGTGTCGCTCGCCCCCGATCCACGTTCCGCCTTGTTGGCCGAGGCGGGTCGATCAGCCCCGGCCCGTTCCTGCGGATCGAACGTACACGCGCCGGCGCCGACCAGCGTGACCACTGCCAGAGCCAGGATCCGAGTGATCCTGCGAGGTTGGTTCATCCGCCCTCCTCAGACAGCCGCACTCAACAAGACGCATCGAGATACGGGGATGGTTGCGGTCTTTGGAAGAGTTTTCCGGTTCGTTATCTCCCGTGCAAGACTGGAGGGTCACCCAATGTGTGGGAGGAAGCTGGCGTGAGTGGCGGACCGCTGATCGTGCAATCGGACAAAACCCTGCTGCTGGAGGTCGATCATCCAGACGCGCGGGCCTGTCGGATGGCTATCGCCCCGTTCGCCGAGTTGGAGCGCTCCCCGGAGCACGTGCACACCTACCGGCTGACGCCGCTCGGGCTGTGGAACGCCCGCGCCGCCGGGCACGACGCCGAGGGCGTGGTCGACGCGCTGATCAAGTTCTCCCGCTATCCGGTGCCACACGCGCTGCTGGTCGACATCGCCGAAACCATGGACCGGTACGGCCGGCTCCAGCTGGTCAACGACCCCGCGTACGGGCTGGTGCTGCGCGGCCTGGACCGGCTGGTCCTGGTCGAGGTGGCCAAGAGCAAGAAGCTCGCCGGGATGCTCGGTAACAAGATCGATGACGACAGCATCGCCGTACACCCCTCCGAGCGGGGGCGGCTCAAGCAGGCGCTGCTCAAGCTGGGCTGGCCGGCGGAGGACCTGGCCGGTTACGTGAACGGCGAAGCCCACCCGATCGAGCTGGCCGAGGCTGGCAAGGACGGCCGCCCGGCCTGGACCCTGCGGTCGTACCAGCGGGAGGCGGTGGAGCACTTCTGGGCCGGCGGGTCGGGCGTGGTGGTGCTGCCCTGCGGCGCGGGCAAGACGCTGGTCGGGGCCGCCGCGATGGCCGAGGCGAAGGCGACCACCCTGATCCTGGTGACCAACACGGTCGCCGGCCGGCAGTGGAAACGTGAGCTGGTGGCCCGCACCTCGCTGACCGAGGACGAGATCGGGGAGTACTCAGGCGAGCGCAAGGAGATCCGTCCGGTCACCATCGCCACGTACCAGGTGCTCACCTCGCGGCGGAAGGGTGCCTTCACCCACCTGGACCTCTTCGGGGCCCGCGACTGGGGTCTGGTCATCTACGACGAGGTGCACCTGCTGCCCGCGCCGATCTTCCGGTTCACCGCGGATCTCCAGGCCCGCCGACGGCTCGGCCTCACCGCGACCCTCGTCCGGGAGGACGGCCGCGAGGGCGACGTCTTCTCGCTGATCGGCCCGAAGCGGTACGACGCACCGTGGAAGGACATCGAGGCGCAGGGTTGGATCGCCCCGGCCGAGTGTGTCGAGGTACGCGTCACGCTCACCGATGCCGAGCGGATGGCGTACGCGACAGCGGAGTCGGAGGAGCGCTACCGGTTCGCGGCGACCGCCCGTACCAAGCTGCCGGTGGTGAAGGCGCTGGTCGACCGGCACCCCGACGAACAGGTGTTGGTGATCGGCGGCTACATCGACCAGCTGCACCAGCTCGGCGAATACCTCGACGCCCCGATCGTGCAGGGCGCTACCACCAACAAGGAGCGGGAACGCCTCTTCGACGCATTCCGGTCGGGTTCGCTACGGACACTGGTCATCTCCAAGGTGGGCAACTTCTCGATCGACCTGCCTGAGGCAGCGGTGGCGATCCAGGTCTCCGGCACGTTCGGCTCCCGCCAGGAGGAGGCGCAACGCCTCGGCCGGGTGCTCCGGCCGAAGGCCGACCGCCGGCAGGCGCACTTCTACACGGTCGTGTCCCGGGACACCATCGACACCGAGTACGCCGCACACCGGCAACGTTTCCTGGCCGAGCAGGGGTACGCGTACAGGATCATCGACGCCGACGACGTACTCGGCCCACCCCTGCCCAGCGTGGATTGATCCGGCCGCCCCAAGTTTCCGCAGCACATACTGATTGAGGCTCATCCCATCCTCGGCAGCCCGGATGGCCCTGCCTGTCAGGCAGGTTCACATCAGGCGAGCCATTGATCGTTGACGGCTGAGCAATACGACACGCCGAAAAGATTGCAGCTCACACGCATTCGATCATGGGCACCGAGTAGCAGGGGCCTCGATCTGCGAGGGGCAAGCCACTAGAGGGCTGGACAGGCGCGATCCACACACTCGGACCGCTGCCACATCTCCGGCCGGGTGCCCCTGACCGAAACTGCCGGCCGGCCGGCTCCTACCTTGCGCTAATCTACCGATTCTCATACGTCCGGCGTCGCCTGTCATCTGACGCGTTCCTGCGGCAGTATCAGGCCACTACGGGTATGTGCGTCGCGCGCTCGGGTATGGACCCTTCTTGGGATACAAGATCACGTATCCAGGCAAAGCGGTAATCTGCCAGGTTGGTTCTACGTCGGCAATGGCCCAGGCCAGGCTCTGAAAGAGTTCGTCCGCAGTCGGCCGCCGGGACATGACCTCGACGGTCACCTCCTTGTGGAAGGCAGCCTGCTGATAGCGGAAGACATAGGGTAGAGCCTCCTTGAGACTCTTCAGCAAGTGGTCTGCCGTATAGCGGCCGGGCATGATCGTGTCGCAGACCCAGTCGAGGTTCGCCGAGTGCAAGACATCGAAGTGGCGCGGCTTCTTGGAAAAGTCCGTCGTGTCTCGCTCCTTCCCCGGGTCGTTATTACCGAAGCCGTTGTTGTTCCACGGTGCCTGGCCCTCGCCCTTGTACCGAGCGATCAGTAGCTTTTCCGGCGCGACAGCGTGAAGGTCCTCCTCGACGTACAGGCAGGCGAAGGTCATGCGGCCCACGTGTAGACGGCCGGCAATCTTCGTGAAGTGCTCTGTGAGGCGCGCGGGCAACGAGTTGTCCGCCTTGCCGACGTAGACAAAGTGGTCATCTTCGTAAAGTTGGTATACACCGGGGCGGGGAGCGAGGGCCGCGATACTGGCTAGGTCAAGCGGTGCCGGCGTCAGCTTTTCCAAGGACTCGGCGAGCTGGTCACCGAGAGCCCGGGTGATGCTCAGGCGGAAATCAGCGCTGTTGAACATGCGTTTGCCTCGACCTTCCACATGTCGGTAGCAAGTCGATCTCGTGAAGTGAGCTCCGCTAGCCTACTCGGCCAACACATCGGCACCAGAGGTGAGTGCCGGCACGACGTCATCGACGGACAATGCCCCGCACCGCAGGTACGGCAGCGCCATTCCTCGGCCGCCCATTGACCACTTGCGACCCTTGGTAACGGATCATTGACTCAGGGGGTGGCGCGAGGGGTGGCTAGTGTAGACGGCCGGCCCTGTTCATAGGGCGGGTGCCAAAGGCCGCAGGTTGGCGGGCGATCCACGCACTGCCCAATAGATGCGATTGGCGGCCTCCGTGACATCCTCGTGCTCCCAGATCCGGATTACCGTCCATCCGGCCCCGGCGAGTAGCTGGTCGGTCTCCCGGTCGCGCGCACGGTTCCGTTCGATCTTCTCTCGCCAGAACTGGCCATTGGCTCGGGCGGGGCGATAGTGCTCGGCGCATCCGTGCCAGTAGCAGCCGTCGACAAACACTGCTACGCGTGCGGTAGGGAACATCACGTCCGCAGTGCGGCGCAGAGAGGGAAGTGGCCGCGTGTTGACCCGGTATCGCAGGCCTGCCTTGTGGAGGAGCGAACGTAGTCGGCGTTCGGGGCCCGTGTCGCGGGCCTTGTTGGCGCGCATCACGGCCCGCACGGCCGGGCTCTTCGCCCATGAGGAGGCGGTAACCTCGGGCACGACGAGGATTCCTCGGTCCCAGGCGAGCCGCCATCCCTCGGCGAGATTCTCGGCTCTCGTGGCGTGCTCGACCTCACCTAGGTAGCGAGCGGGTGAACGTCCGCTATCCGACCAGCGCAGGTATGCGCGGATTCGCCGGGTTCGCGGCAGCAGTTTGAGTACGACGGACGCACGGGCCTGTCGTCCATCGCCGAGGTCGACCCACCGTCGGTCGATCCCACCGGCAGCCCGATCTTGTTCAGCTGAGGCCGCTCGTCGGCTGCGGCCCTTTCGTCCCTTCCATGCTCTCGGGTCTGGGGGCTTGTCCGCCCAGCGCTGGTCGGGCCGGGCCGATGATGAGATCACGGCTTGCTCTCGGCCTCGTCGAGCGCGGCGGCGATGGCTCGGGCGAAGATCTCGCCAAGCATGACGGGGACGGCATTACCGAGTTGGCGCATCTGCTCACCACGAGGGCCCGCGAGCTTCCAGTCATCAGGGAAGGTCATGACTCGCGCTGTCTCGCGTACCGTCATGTATCGGTGTCGGTAGGTGTAGGGCGAGACTCCGAGTGGTTCGGGTAGCAGATCGTCGGTCAACATCACCGACTCTCCCCCGGGTACGCCATGCACGCCGGCTTTGACTGTCTTCGCCGGTCGGTCCAGCTCGTTTGGGGTGTGGCCCGCGTAGATACGTGCGTCCGGCCAGCCGATGTGATCGGTGAAACCACCGAGCCCATACTCGCGCCGATCGAGTCGGTCCCAAGGCACGGGAGGTAACGAGGGCTGTCCGTCAAAGCCCTTGAGGGCATCCCGCAGAGTGCGCCAGGGAAGCTTTCCGTCGTCCTCGGGAGGTGTGTCTGGCAGTCGCGACATGACACGTTGGCGAACGTGATCGGGAACGTCCGGATGCCGCTCCCAATAGGAGCCGTCCAACATCGACCGGATCAACGCATCCTCCGAGTGCCGTGGGCGTACGGCCTCCTTGAAGCGTTCGATGTCGACGCCGAAATCTGACCTGAACGCCACGATGATGATCCTGTTACGGATCTGCGGCACGCCGTAATCGGCGGCGTTCACCATCGTGGTCACGACCTCATACCGTTGCTTCGGGTCTGACGGCTCCTCGGCCAACCGATCCCGCAGCACCTCGTCATGCTCGCGCCAAGTGACGTCATCGCCACGTTCCTCGAACGGCAGCCCCAGTTCCCGCTCGATGTACTCGAAGTATGGCCTGAAGGACGGGCGCAGCAGACCACGAACGTTCTCGCACACGACGGCCTTGGGCTGAATCTCGCGGATAGCGCGGAACATCGCCGGAAACATGTTGCGCTTGTCCTCATCGCCCTTGGCTACGCCGCCCAGACTGAACGGCTGGCAGGGCGGCCCGCCGGCGAGTAGATCCACGCGATCCCATAGGTAGTCGAACTCGACCTCGCGCACGTCCCCCTCGATCAGGGGCCACCGCTCACCAGGGGAGGGGATTCGCTTGCTCTCCCCCCACGGAATGGCCACGTTGGCCTTGAGGGTCTCGCAGGCGTACTTGACGAGCTCGTTGACCAGGAGGGGACGGTAACCCGCTCGGTGAACGGCCATCGCCAGGCCGCCGCCGCCAGCGAAGAGTTCCACAGAGGTGCGGTCCATCACTGGCTTTTCTGGCAGCTCAGGCATGGCAGGAGCATACCGCGGAGTTGTCGATCTTGAAAGAGGCTCGCCAGAATGTAAAGCCCGCCCGCGCGACCTGCGGCTGCCTCGCAAACCGAACCCCGGTGTCGGTGGCGTTATGGATGTGGTTTGGTTACGCCATCCAGAGGAGGGGCGATGGCAACATGGCAGCTCGGTCCGTTCGACAACGACGACGCGGTCGAGTGGTGCGGCGCCCTCGAGGCCGCCGCACCTGATCAACGTGCTGATCTTGTGCGCCGCACTCTCGAGGCGGCGGTGTCCGCCGGACATGCCCTAACCGTGGACCAGGCCGCTCGAACTGTCGCGGCGGCCGCCACCGTGCTTCAGTCACTCACCGGAGCACCGCCCTCAGACTCGGCCTACGCTCCGCGATTTCTCCTTGGTCGAGCGGACATCCGGGTTGGCCCATCGTTGCGAGACTTGGCCGCGCGGGCGCTCGACGTAGTGCTCGCGGATGAATCAACATGGCGCCAACGGTGGGCTGGCGACATCGAGGAGGAGGAGGCGCTAGCCGTCACCGAGCAACTTCGGCTCAACCTCGCGTCGGTGACGATCGGTCGGCAGCCTGGGCTTCTCAGGGGGTGACAAGACCGCCCGCCTCGACATACGTCACCCCCACAACCATCCGCCGTACCCGAGGCCGCGTAGATCAACAAGCCAGACGACTCGACGGCTTACTCAACGAACCCCTGAACCAACCGCCCCGAAAAGATTGACGTCTTCCGTTCGGAAGCAAGCTTCCTACCGGCAATCGTGGAGAGTCTTTGATTCCCTACGGACAGGGTTTTGAGAACTCAGTTTGGAACGAGAACCCGGTCAGCGTCCGGACTCGGCTACGAAAACACCGCGCCCCGGCCGCCCAACCAGGACACCCCGCTTCCGCAACGTCGCCATCGCACGACTGATGGTCGACTGCGAAACGTCGTACTCGTCAGCCAGCGCCCGACCAGCGGGCAACTGTGAGCCCGGCGGGTAGGTTCCGTTCTCGATCTTGCTCATCAAATCGTCGAGCAGCTCGTCCATCGTGGGTGGAATAGGCACGCTTTGGCCCCTTGCAGTCGGTTGGCCCACCCAGTATTGATCGACTATGCCGAGATAGGCAACGCATGAACGACAACTGACGCTACTGACGAGTTCGGGTTAGTCGGCGTGGTGACATCCTTGACATAGGTGACTCGGTGGCAATACCGTCGCTGTCAGTGATGTGGTGCTGCTGCGGTCGGTTGGCGCTGCTCGTACGGGACACGCATCGCTCGTACCGCCGCAAGCCGTACCTCCCCCCGGTCCCGGGGTGGCCGGACCGCTCCCCCGGCCGGCCATCCCGGGACACCCCGCACACCCGCACGGCCCTGTCGTCGTACCGCCGATCGAGGCTGCGCCGGCAGGGCGGGGTGGTCTCCGCCGAACCCGAGACGGCGGAGACCACCCCTTCCACCAGCAGAAAGAGCCTTCAGCAGACGACCGAACGAAGGGCGACACGTGCGCGCACTCCTACGCCGACTACGCGGCAGCCGGCGCGACGATCATCAGCCGAGACACCTTCGCCACGACCCCACCACAAGGCCCGCCAGACACCCGACGCTGCGCCCCTGGCAGGTACGAAGCCATCGCTTCACCACGCGCCGTCGCGGCCTCGACCCAGCCGAGATCCGCGCCTTCCTACACCGGGTCGCTGACGAACTGGCCGTGACGCAGACCGCCCTGGTCGCCGTCCAAGAAGAAAACGTACGCATCAAACGCGCGCTGCGGGCCTGGCAGAATGCCCACTCCCCGAGCGCGTACGAACTGGCCCGGCGATGACCAGCCCCGCTACCCGAAGCCGCTGGGTGATCCACCTCCCGATCACCGTGCTGGATCTGTTCCGGGCACGGATCTTCGCGCGTACCGCCGCCCGCCTCCTGGCCCACCTCAGCAGCTGCGTGGAGCTGGGCGAGGTCACCGTCTCCCGGGAGGACGACCAGGGCGTACACCATCGGGTCTTCTGTGATCGGCTACTCGCGAACGGTGCCCGATGCGCGCTGCCCACCGAGCACACCGCGCCCTGCGACGGCCGACCACACCTGCGCCCGTACGGCTACCGCCGAGCTACGCCGTAATAGAGGTGGGTTACCCCGTCGCCTGGGATCACCATCGGCCCGGTCAACCCGACCGGCGGGTCCGCAAACTGGGCGAAGAAGGGAACACCGCCGCCGAGCAGCACCGGAACCAGGTTCACCCGAATCTCGTCCAGCAGTCCGGCGTCGAGGCACTGACGGGCGATGCTGCCGCCATTCACCCCAACCCAGCCGTCATCGGCCAGCTCGGCAGCCTGTGCAATCGCATTCTCGATCCCGTCGGTGACGAAGGTGAACGGGGCGTCCGCGCGCGGCCAGCCGTCCGGCACCTGATGCGTGACCACCACGACCGGCTTGTCCAATGGATGGCGACCGCCCCACCCATCGGTAAGGTCAAACAGCCGCCGCCCCACGACCAGCGCCCCGGTCTCCTCCGTCGTACGACGTAGATGCTCGGCACTGACCAGCGAGGTGCGAAACGTCAGATCCGGCTGAGCGGTCGCCGTGACGACCTCGCCGTTTTCGTACCACCGGAAGAGGTGGTCGAACCCGCTCTCCTCGGGACCAGCGATGTAGCCGTCCAGCGACATGCTCGCCTCGGTGTAGACCCTGACCACGGAAGTCCCCCTTGACCAAGTCGGATGCGCTGACTATCCGTCACCCCGACCTAACCAGATGCCTCCGACACTCGCTCAGCATCGACGCGTACCCCTGAATCCACTGTCCTCTGTGTGGCGACGTAGCGATATGTTGTCCTCGAACTCAGCACGCTCCGCTATTGTGCGATCTAGCGTCTGTCACGAAACATGGGGGAGGATTTTCGTGGCCGAGTTGGACGATGGGCTGCAAATCCGGGTGAGCACGGCCGATCTCCGGCAGGTCTCCACCCAGCTCAGCGGTGACAAGGCAGCCACCCTCGAACCGCGTTCGACGCAGGTCAAGACCGACTTTTCTCCGGGTGTGCCGTTCGGTGCCACCTCGGCCAGCGGGTACGTCTTCGCCGCAAAGAAGCGGTACGCGCTGGCCCTCGATCGGGCGATAGCCACCCTGGCCGGCTACACGACCAGGGTGGACCAGATTGCCCTGGCGACCAGCGAGGCAGCAGACAACTACGACCAGGTCGACGAGCTGGCAGCCGTACGCCTCGCCGGCAGGGGACTACACCACTCGCACATCGACCCGACTTACCTCCCAAGTGGTACCGCCCCGGCTGCTCCTCCCCGGAACACTCAGCTGCCCATCATGGGACCATCGGTGCCCAGCAAGAAAACCGAGCAGCCGGCTGGTGGCCCGGTAGCGCCGCCTTGGTGCACCAACTGGGACGCCTACGACGTACACGCGTTGTGGCAGATGGTCGAGGGCGACAACATCGAAACCGGCCGCCGTCAGGTGAGCACCTGGGCCGCGGTGGAGTCAGCGCTGGCCGACCAGATCGCCCGGCTGCGCCGGTATCGGCAAACCTCGGAGGTTGCCTGGCCTGCAACCAGCAGCATCGCAGCCCGCACCTTCCTAGGCGAACTCGATCAGCTCATTACCAGCATGGTGCAAAGTGAGACCGCCTCCGGACGAAACAAGCACGCGCTCAACGGCATCATGGATGTCCTGGAGTCGGCGAAGAAGCGGCTAGAGCCGCTGCGTCGGCAATACCAGGAAAAGGCCGACGACCTGCTGCTGCGTCAACTCGACGGCGCGGAAGATGACATCAACCGCAAGGCCCGCCAGATCATGTCCGAAACCGAAAATGTGGTCGCCCAGCATGCCGAGTCGATCACTCTCCCGGCTCGCTATGAATCAGACCTGAGGGAACCCAAGCTACCCCCGGTGCCGGGTGGCAAGTCAGGTTCCGGTGGTGGTGGTTCGCACGTACCTCCAGTGCCCCACAACCCGCCCGCGTCGCTGCCTGGAATCAACCCGGTGCTGCCAGACGGGCAGCAATGGACACCCGGGGGTAGCACACCCGGTGGCAGTGGGCCAATCCTCGGTGGCGTCGGTGGTGGAACCACCACTCCTGCTCCCCCAGCTACCGGGCTCCCTGGCACTGGTATCGGTGTTGGTTCTGGCACAGGCGGGCTCGTGGCCGGTGGCGGATTAGGCGGCAACGCCCTTCCGCCGGGCGGAATGTACGCCCCGGTCGGCGGAGCAAGCGGCCGAGGTGCCGGCGGTCCGACTATGGCAGGGCGGGCCGGCAGCTCGGGGATGCCGAATACGGCGGGTATGGGAGCTGGAATGCCGCTCGGAGCTGGTGGCCGTGGCCAGGACCGGCGCGATCAGGGCTCGAACGGCCGAGCTGACCTGGTGTGGGAGGTAGCTGAAGGAGTGCCCCCCGTGACCGAAGCACCCCGAGGCGAACGTCGTCACGATCTCGGCCCCGGCGTCATCGGGATCAACCGATGAACCGCCATCCCGCCTGCCGCCGCACCGGCCGGGTAATCGTCGCCGCCATGGCCGCACTCGCCACCACCTTCGTGGTCGCACCTCCAGCCCAAGCCGACGAGATCCGCGACAAGCAGTGGCACCTTGACTTCCTGAAGATTGCCGAAGCACATCGGATCACTAAGGGGGCCGGGGTCACCGTTGCCGTCGTCGATAGCGGTGTCGACGCTGGTCACCCCGACCTGACTGGCTCCGTGCTATCGGGTAACGACTTCACCGGCGATAGGGTCGACGTGCTGGATGGACGCACCGACCTCGACGGACACGGCACCGCGATGGCGGGGCTCATCGCAGCCCATGGGCACGGCAACGGTGCCGGAGCCCTCGGCGTTGCCCCCCAGGCCAAAATCTTGTCGATCCGCGACACCGTTTCTTCGAAGATGCCGGGATCCGATACCGAGGCTGGCATTCGCTGGGCAATCAGCCAGGGCGTCAAAGTGATCAGTCTTTCCCTCGGAGCTGAGAGAGACGACGCTGAAATGCGGGAGGCGATCCAGGCTGCTCAACGGGCTGACATCGTGGTCGTCGCTGCTGCCGGTAACCGCCCTGACGACAAAAAGGTCATCTATCCGGCCGCCTACCCTGGAGTAATCGCCGTCGGCGGGGTGGACCGCAACGGCCGGCACGCCGAGATCTCCGTGACCGGCCCGGAGGTCGTGCTGACCGCGCCGGCCGTCGACATCACGACCACGGGTACCCGCGCCAACGGCGGCAACGGTTATCACCTCGGCCGTGGCACCAGTGATGCCACCGCCATTGTCGCCGGGGCGGTGGCGCTGGTACGGGCCAAGTATCCGCACCTCAAGGCACCCGAGGTGATCCACCGGCTCACCGCCACCGCCACCGACAAGGGCGCACCCGGCCGCGACGACCAGTACGGCTACGGCATCGTCAACGTCGTCAAGGCGCTGACTGCCGACGTACCGCCGCTGCCCGAGGCCAGCCTCACGCCGCCGAATCCCGACACGACGTTCCAGGTGCCCGGGCCGGCTCCCAACGCGATCGACGACCAGAACGGCCAGTGGCCAGCGGGCGCCATCGCCGCGATCGGCGTCGGCTGTCTCCTGCTAGTCGGGGCTGTCATCGCCGTTGCCGTCCTGCTGCTGCGCCGCCGCCCTCGGACCTGACCCGCCCACCCCCGCCTCGACAGCACCACCCCGCTTCGCGGGTTAGGAAGGGCCCCTTCTTATACAAAAACCGATAAGAAGGGGCCCTTCCTAACCCGGTAGCTCCGGACCGCCGTCGATCAGGTCGGCCATCAGGTCGCCGTACTCGTCGATCCGGGACAGCACCTCGGCGGAGGTGAACTGACGCACGCTGCCTGGGATGCCACCCCCGGCCTCTTCTACTTCGTCCCAGGTCAGCGGCGTGGAGACGGTCGGGGTGGCTTGCGCCCGCAGCGAGTACGGCGTCACCGTGGTCTTGGCCGCGTTGTTCTGGCTCCAGTCGATGAAGATTTTTCCGGGGCGGAGCCGCTTGGCCATCTTCGAGGTGATCAGTTTCGGCTCGGCGTGCTCCAACTCCTCGGCGATCCGCTTGGCGTACGCCGAGACCAGGTCGGCCGACTGCGTGCCGGCGATCGGGCAGCAGAGCTGCATGCCCTTCTTGCCGGAAGTCTTCGGATAGCTGACGATGCCGTCGTCGGCCAGCCGGTCCCGCATGAGTACGGCGACCGCGCTGCACTCGGGCAGCCCGGCCGGCGATCCCGGATCCAGGTCGACGACCATCATGTCCGGGTGTTCGCCGATTCTCCACTGCGGTGTGTGCAGTTCCAGGGCTGCGAGGTTGGCCAGCCAGACCAGGGTGGGCAGGTCGTCGGCGACCACATAGTCGATGGTTTCCCGTCCCTTGCTGGAGCCGGGGGCGGGCAGGGTCTCGGTGCGTACCCAGTCGGGGGTGGCGGCGGGGGCGTTCTTCTCGAAGAACGAGCCGCTCTCGACGCCGTTGGGATAGCGGATCCGGGTCAGCGGCCGGTCCCGCAGGTGCGGCAGCAGCACCGGGGCGACCCGGGTGTAGTAGTCGATCACCTCGCCCTTGGTGAAGCCAGCGCTGGGATAGAGCACCTTGTCGAGGTTGGACAGTTCCAGCTCCCGGCCGTCCACTTCGACCCGGATCCGGTTCGTCTGCCGGCTAGTACGCTCAGCCGTCATCGGTCACGTCCTCCACCGCCTTGTCGGGACGCAACCGGCGCAGCCGGGGGAACCGCAACCGTCCGTCCGGGGTGCGCTGGCCGTACTTCACTTCGATCACGGTCTCAGGTTTTACCCAGATCGCCCCTCGGGCATCCGTACCAGGGAGTTTGCCGCGAAATGGCGACGCGTCGGACCGGAGCGGTTCCAGGATGCCGAGCAGTTCCCGTTCGGTGGCCGCGCCGATGCCGCCGCCGACCCGACCCCGGTAGATGAGTCGCCCGTCCGGTCCGGGTACGCCCACCAGCAGGCCGCCGATCCGCCGCGCCCCGGGTCGCCAGCCGCCGACCACGAAGTCGCCGGTCACCTCCAGCTTGATCTTGACCCAATCGGGCGAGCGGACCCCGGGGCGGTAGGCCGAGTCGAGTCGCTTGGCCATCACCCCCTCCAGGCCGTGCTCCCCGGCCGCCTCGTAGGTGGCCGGTCCGTCGGGAAAGACCGGCGGCACGGCCCAGTGGGGGCCGCTGAGGCCGAGCCCGTCGAGCAACTCCCGGCGCTCGCGGTAGGGACGGCCGGTCAGGGACTCGCCGCGCCACCGGAGCAAGTCGAAGATCATGTACGTCACCGGCATCGCCGCCGCAAGCCGGGCGGCCTTGCCCTTTTCCCGTACGTGCATCCGCTCGGCAAGAGCGGTGAACGACGGCACGCCGCCCCCGGTCAACACCACCACCTCGCCATCGAGCAGCACGTCGTCCACCTGTTCCCGGAGCGCGGCCAGCTCCGGATAGGCAATTGTGATCTCGCTGCCGGATCGGGAGTAGAGGCGTATCGTGCCGCCACCGATATCGGCTAGCGCGCGGACGCCATCCCATTTGAATTCGTAGCCCCATTCGGATCCGGCGGGCAGGTCGCCGACACTGGCGAGCATCGGCTTGACTGGCGCACGGGGCACCTCACCAGCGTAGATCCGCCGGGAAACCCTCGTCCGCACTTCAAACAGATGCGATCCTGATCGATATCGGATGAAGGGGCAGGGGAATGCGGGCCATCTGGAAAGGTGCGGTTTCGTTCGGGCTGGTCTCCATCGGAGTCAAGCTTTATTCAGCTACCGAGGAAAAGGACATCCGCTTCCACCAGGTGCACCGTGAGGATGGCGGCCGAATCCGCTACAAACGCACCTGCTCGGTCTGCGGCGAGGAGGTCAGCTACGACGACATCGCCAAGGGGTACGACATCGGCGGCGGCGAGATGGTGATCCTCACCGACGCGGACTTCGCCGACCTGCCGTTGACCACCTCGCACGCGATCGACGTACTGGAGTTCGTACCGGCCGAGCAGGTCGACCCGATCCTCTACAACAAGGCGTACTTCCTGGAGCCGGAAGGGGCGGCGACCAAGCCGTACGTGTTACTGCGCGACGCGCTGGCCGACGCCGAGCGGGTGGCCATCGTCAAGGTGGCGCTGCGCCAACGCGAGCAACTCGCCACGCTCCGGGTACGCGAGGGCGTGCTGCTGCTGAACACGATGCTCTGGCCGGACGAGATCCGTACGCCGGACTTTGGCTTCCTCGACGAGAACATCAAGGTACGGGGTCCGGAGTTGGCGATGGCCAGTTCCCTGATCGACTCGATGGCCGGCGAGTTCGAGCCGGACGCGTTCACCGACGACTACCGGACGGCGTTGCAGGAGGTCATCGACGCCAAGGTCGAGGGTCGCGAGGTGGTACAGCCCGAGGAGGTGGAGGAGGCACCGGCTGCGGCGGTGGACCTGATGGCGGCGCTACGCGCATCGGTGGACCGCGCCCGAGCCGCCCGGGGTGAGGCACCAGCTGCCCGGGGCAGGGCAGCGGGCGCAGGCGCGGCAGCGGGCGGGGGTGGCGCTGGCAAGCCGACGCCGATCACCTCGGCGAAGTCGGCCCAGCGGGCGGCTCAGGCGGCGAAGAAGACTGCCGCCAAGAAGCCGACCAAAAAGGCTGAGGGTGCGAAGAAGACCACCGGCAAGAAGACCGCCGAGAAGGCGACCGGGGCCAAGGCAACCGGCCGGAAGACGGCCGAGAAGAAGGCCGCCCCGAAGAAGGCGGCCCGTAAGAGCGCCTGAACCGGGTCCGCAAAAGCCTCTGAGCAGGGCCTGCAGGAGCGCCTAAGCCACCCGCTCGGTCAGCCGCGCCCCAGTTTCTGGGTAGGCGTGATCCGGACGATCACCCGCTCCTCACCGGGTTGCAACGGATACCGGTCCTGGCCGAGGTACTTCTTCGCGAGCTGGTGGATGTGCGCCTCGGCCCCTTCCTCGACCAGCTCCGCGGTGCCCTTGACCCAGAGCGTCCGGAAGTCGTTGGCCCGGTCCACCACGGACACCGCCACCGACGGGTTGCGCTGGAGGTTGTCGTACTTCACCCGCCCCTTGGCGGTGTTGAAGACGATGTACTCGCCGTCGGTGTCCACCCACACCGGGGTCACGTGCGGGCTGCCATCCGCCTCGATCGTCGCCACGTGGGCAAGGTGCGGCTCGTTGAGCAGAGCCAGATCTTGGTCAGTAAGGATCGTCATGGTCCGAAACTACCGCCGGATCAACGTTGACAGTCACCTACTTCCCAGCCAACTTAACTAACGTTAAGGTTCGAGGGGTGGAAAACATCGACGATCCGCAACGGCTCGCTCGGCTGATGTGGACACACTTCGAACCAGTACACGCCATCACCTACTTCCACCCCCGCCCCGAAGCGGCGTACGAGGCAGTCGGGCTACGTGGCTGGCGCAGGTACTTCGCCGCCCGATCCGCACCGCTGGGCCCAGTCGAGGCGGCACCTGTGGTCGCCGCGTTCTTCGGATTCTCCCCCGCCATGGTGGCCCGAGCCCTGCCCTCGGTCTGGCGCCTGGTCAGCCCGGAGGAGGCGTTACGAACCCGGCTCACCGGAGCCGTGCAGGCCCTCGCCGAACTGACGTACGACCTGCCGGAAGCCCACGTCGCCGAGTTGGCCGAACTGCTGGAGGCCGCCGCCGGGCACCTCGACCACAGCGGCCGAATCCTCGGGGCGGTCAACGCAGCGCTGCCCCGCCCCGAGCAGTCCCTCGGCCGGCTCTGGCAGGCGGCCACCACGCTACGCGAGCACCGGGGCGACGGGCATGTCGCCGCACTGGTGACGGCCGGGCTGGACGGGCCAGAATCGCTCGTCTGGCGGGCCAGTGTCGACCTGCCCCGGCAGGTGTTGCAGCCCTACCGGGGCTGGACCGACGAGGAATGGCAGGCGGCAGTGGACCGGTTGACCGCCCAGGGCTGGCTCACCCCGGACGGGAAGCCGACCGAGGCCGGACGTACGGCGTACCAGGCGGTCGAGGAGGCCACCGATCGGGCAGCGGCCGGCCCGTGGCGGGCCCTCGACCCGGCACAGATCCGCCGGCTGCGGGAGCTGATCTCCCCGGTCGCCCACGCCTGCTACGCGGTTCTGCCGCCCGTCACCCCACACGGCCTGCCCGCACCGATCAGCTGAGCCTGGCCATATCCGTCATCCTGGCCGCCCTGCCGATGGTCGCCAGGTCGGGCAGGATGGTGAACGTGACGGATGCGGTGATCTTCGACTTGGACGGCGTAATCGTGGACTCCGAACCGGTCTGGGAGGAGGTCCGGCGCGCCTACGTGGCCAACCACGGTGGCCAATGGCAGCCGGACACCCAGCACCGGCTGATGGGGATGAGCACCAGGGAGTGGTCCCACTACCTCAGCGAGGATCTCGGCGTCGACCGTACGCCGGAACAGGTCGCCACCGAGGTCATCGAGGAGATGACCCGGCGGTACGCGGAACACGTACCCCTGATCGACCGCGCCGATCAGGTCGTCAGCCGGCTCGCCGGGCGGTGGCCGCTGGGGTTGGCCAGCTCCTCGCCCACCCGGCTGATCGCGGCGGCGCTGGCCGCGACGGGCCTGACCGACACGTTCCGCACCACGCTCTCCACTGAGGAGACCGCCCACGGCAAGCCCGCGCCGGACGTCTATCTCGCCGTCGCCGAGACGCTCGGCGTCGAGCCGGCACGCTGCGTCGCCATCGAGGACTCGTCCAACGGCGTACGCTCGGCGGCCGCCGCCGGGATGCGGGTGATCGCGGTGCCACACGCGGCCTATCCACTCGCCCCGGACGCCGAACAGCAAGCCGCCCTGCTCCTGCCGGCCATCGGCGACCTCACCGAGCAGACGGTCGAAGCCGCCACCACGAACTAGTGGTGTTAGGAAGGGCCCCTTCCTATGCAAAAAGCGATAGAAAGGGGCCCTTCCTAACGGACTACTGGGTGTTGACGATCAGGCCGATGTGGGTGAAGAAGTTCAGCGCACCGAAGAGGGTGAAGACGACACCCGCGATCGCCCAGGCTGCTCCGGCGGCGATCAGCAGTGGCCGGGTCATCTTGCGCAGACCGAGCGGAAGGAGCACCGCGCCGATACCGGTCAGGACGTACAGGCCGGAGATGAAGCTCGCCTCGATCAACGGGTACTCCGCGAACTCGCCGGAGATCGGTTCCTCCGGTGGTGCCGCGAACAGGGTGTACGTCCAGCCGGCAGCGGCGATGGCGAAGCAGGCCAGACCGAGCGCGAAGACGAAGACGGAGATCGGACCGATCAACCGTCGTACCTGGTCGGTCCGGACTCCGCCAGCATCACCGGCCGCCATTTCGAACAGCGGGGCACGTCGCCAGAGCACCAGCGCGGCACCGAGCATCAGCGCACCGAACGCCAACGCGGGCTCACCGAAGATGATGTTGTCGAAGGCGAAGCCGCCGCTGGCCAGTGGCCAGGTCAACGTCATGTGCAGGCCGGTCAGGAAGAGGATCGCACCGAGAATCGCGAAGGCGACCGCCCAGCCCTCGGCGACGATCGGCTTGTGGTTGACCACCTGTCGTCCGAGCGCGACAACCAGGATCAGGCCGACGCCTGCCGCCAACGCCATGATCGTGTTGTAGGTGGGCATCTCCACCCAGTTGATCTTCAGGCCGTCCTGCGCCAGCAAGCCGGTCACCATTCGACTCCCTTCCGACCGTCGACCGGACGCAGGGCTTCGCTGCGTCCCGGCCATCCCGGGCAGGTATGGCCATTGCGGCGCGTTCCCCGGCGGCCCCGGGTGAAACGCGACTCATCCGCCAGGCACCGCCGTAGATTGGCCCGATGAGCATTTCCTGGGCTGATTCGTACGTTGGACAACTTCGTGCCCTAGCCGGTGACCGGACACTGATGTTCGTCGGTGCACGGGCGGTGCTCCGCGACGACGCCGGTCGGGTGCTGCTGATCCAACGCTCCGACAACGGCCACTGGGCGATGCCGGCCGGGGCGATGGAGTTGGGCGAGTCCATCGCCGACTGCGCGGCCCGGGAGGTACGCGAGGAGACCGGCCTGCTGACCAGCTCGGTAACCGCCTTCAGCCTCTACACCGGACCGGACCGGACAAACACCAATATGTACGGCCACACGTACCAGCTCTTCACCGTGGCGTTCCGGGTGGACGCATGGGCCGGTGATCTGCTGACTGTCACCGATGAGACGACCGATGCCCGGTTCTACCCGATGGACGAGTTGCCGAGTCCGATTTCCCCCACGGTAATCGAGACCCTGGCTGATCTGGCCGCCTTCGAGCGGACCGGCCGGCTGGTCCTGAAATAGCGCAGAGTCAGAGCATCGTCTGGCTCTGGGCCTCCATTTCGCTGGCTGCCTCCTCCTTGGTCGCCTTGTCCAGGGGCTTACCGCCGGGAGCGGGTGCCTTGCCGCCAGCTGGGCCAACCCCACCGGTCGCCCCCTGCGGACCGGCCCCCCGCAACTCCCGGTCCGGCATCAGTACGGTGACCACCACCGCCAGGATCGCGATCAGCCCGGTCACCAGGAACACCAGATGCAGTGAATTGACGAACGACTCCTGGATGGCGACCCGGACCGGATCGGGCAGCGCCAGGATCTTCTCCGGCTCGTTGATCGAAATGTTGCCCGCACCGCCGACCGCAGTGGCCTGCTCCGGCGGCAACTGGGCCAGTGCCCCGGGCAGCCGCTCGGCCAGCCCACTGTTCAGCCGGGCGGTGAGCACTGCACCGAGGATCGCCACGCCGAACGAGCCGCCAAGCGACCGGAAGAAGGTCGCCGCCGACGTACCGGCCCCCAGGTCGCGTGCCTCCACGGCGTTCTGCACCGCGAGAACCAGCGACTGCATGCAGAGACCCATCCCAATTCCGATGATGACCATGACGGTGAACGCGAGCCACAGCGACGTCCGTACCTCCAGCAGGGTGAAGAGCAACATGCCGACCACCAGCACCACCGACCCGGCCACCGGGAACCACTTGTACCGGCCGTACCGGGTCATCGCCCGCCCGGAGAGCACCGACATGACGATCACCCCGGCCATCATCGGCAGCATCAGCAGACCGCTTCGGGTCGGCGAGGCCCCCTTGACGATCTGTAGGTAGAGCGGGATGAAAATGATCGACCCGAACATCACCAGACCAAGTACGAATCCGGCGATGTTGGCCAGCGCGAACGTCGGCCGGCGAAACAGGTGCAGGGGCAGGATCGGCTCACCGACCCGGGCCTCCTGAAACAGAAAGACCACCGCGAGTACGGCACCAGCCGCGAACAGCCCGATGATCGTCGGTGAACTCCAGGCGTACTCGTTGCCACCCCAGCTCAACGCGAGCAGCAGGCAACTCACCCAGACCACCAGCAGTGCCGCCCCGAGCCAGTCGAGCGCATGCTTGCGGCGCTGGAACGGCACCATCCGCATCACCCGGTAGCAGACCACGATCGCCAAGATGCCCAGCGGGATGTTGATATAGAAGATCCACCGCCAGTTCGTCTCGGCGAAGTACCCGCCGACGAGTGGCCCCGCCACCGAGGACAGTCCGAAGACCGCGCCGAAGAGCCCCTGGTAGCGCCCCCGTTCCCGGGGCGACACCACATCCGAGATGATCGTGAAGGCGAGCGTCATCAGCCCGCCCGCCCCGAGGCCCTGGATACCCCGTGTGACGATCAACTGGACCATGTTCTGCGACAGTCCGGCCAGCAGCGAACCGATCAGGAACGTCACGATCGAGAACAGGAAGACCGGACGGCGGCCAAGCAGGTCGGAGATCTTCCCGTAGAGCGGAGTGGAGGCGGTGGACGCGAGCAGGTACGCGGTCACCACCCACGAGTAGTGGGTGATCCCGCCCAGCTCACCGACGATGGTGGGGAGCGCGGTGCCGACGATGGTCTGATCCAGCGCGGCAAGCAGCATGCCGGTCATCAACCCGGCCATGAGCAGCAGAATCTGTCGGTGACTCAGTATTGGGCGGTCGTCCTGCGCGACGGTCATCGCGGCTCCTCCCCTGGTGGTTCCCGATCCCCGCGATGTCCGGGGCGGCCCTGACCCGGCCCCGGGGACCTCATGGGCCCAGTCTCGACCGAGCCGTACCGTCTCGCCCGGGGATCGGCCAGATCAGGACCGATCCCAACAGTCCGGACAGCGCCGACAATCGCCCGGACAGCCCCAACAGCACCCGTAGCCCCCACCGGTAGCACCGCGTTAACGTGCAACGGCAGCGCAGGGCCGGCGGCAGCGGCCGTCCCCAGGGCCACCCGCAGCGCAGAGCCAGCGGCAGCGGCTGTGTCCGTACCCGCAGGTTTGACCCGGACCACGACGGGGACCCGCAGCCGTATGGCGACAGGCGCAGCGGAGAGCGGCCGACTCGCGGCCGTGGTGGACGACTGGGTAGGACGCGGCGTACTGGTGGTCGGCGACGCCATGCTCGACGAGTGGCGATTCGCCGACTCGGACCGGCTCTGTCGGGAGGCCCCCGCCCCGGTGCTGACCCTCCGCCGCCGGCTCGCGGCGGCCGGCGGCGCAGCAAACACCGCCGTCAACCTCGCCGCACTGGGCGGGCTCGCCGCACTGGTCTCACCGATCGGCGCGGACGCCCCCGGTGACGAGCTACACGACTGCCTGGACCGGGCGGGTGTGCTGGACCGTACGGTGACCCAGCAAGGCCGGCCCACCCCGGTCAAGCGTCGACTCCTCGCCGCCGATCAGATCCTGATCCGGGAGGACGAAGGCGACGCCGACGACGAACTACACGACGACACCATCGACCGTCTACTCAGCGCGCTGTCCTGCGCCGCCGAGGAACTACTCATCCTCACCGACGGGCGACCGCCCACCCTGGTGGTCTGCGACTACGGCCTAGGCGCGCTGCCCGGGGCGATCCGCGCCTGGCTGGTCGCCCACCGCGACCTCTTCGCCACCGTGGCACTGGACGCCCACGACCTGGCCGACTGGCGTGGTCTCGCCCCGACCGTGGTGACCCCGAGCTTCGCCGAGGCCACCCGGCTGCTCGACGTGGCCGCAAGCACCCGGGACGGAACCAGAGCGGCCCAGGCGGAGATCGACGTGACCGGGGACCGTACGGCAACCGTCGACACCGGCATCGACCGGGCCGACGTGGCCCAGGCGCACCTCGCTGAGCTGCGCAAGCGTACCGGGGCTGAGGTTGTGGCGGTGACCCTCGACGGGGATGGCGCGGTCGTCGGCGGTGCCGACGGTCATCCTCGACGCAGCCACGCCACCCGGGTCCCGGCCAGCCACGCGGTCGGCGCGGGCGACGCCTACCTGGCTGCCATGACGCTGGCCCTGGCCGCCGACGCGCCGCTGCCCACGGCCGCGCAGTTGGCCCAACTCGCCGCCACCATCACCGTCTCCGACACCGGTACCTGCGTCTGTCTCCGGGACGACCTGCTCACCGCGCTCGGTGCGACAGCTGCGCCGGCCTCGCCCGCTGCCCTGGCTGCGCCGGTGTCCCCTGTGGCAGCTACCGTCCCGCCGGCAGCCGGGGCCGGGCCGGTGCCGCCCGCAGCCGGGGCCGTACCGACGTCACCCGCTGCTGTGACGGCGTCCGCGCCGGCGGCCACCGTCGTCGACCACGCTGAGCTGACCACGCTGGTGGAACAGCATCGGCAGGCAGGACGGAGCATCGTCTTCACCAACGGCTGTTTCGACGTCCTGCACCGGGGGCATGTCCGCTACCTGGATCAGGCCCGCGCCCTGGGTGACCTGCTGGTGGTCGCGGTCAACTCCGACGACAGCGTACGGCGACTCAAGGGGGCGGATCGGCCGGTTAACCCGGTCGAGGACCGGGTGGCCGTACTCGCCGCGCTCTCCTGCGTGGACCATGTCGTCGTCTTCGCGGAAGACTCACCGGTCGCGTTGATCGAGACCGTCCAACCCGACGTGTACGTCAAGGGCGGCGACTACCCGCCGGAAATGGTCCCCGAGGCACCTCTGGTACGTCGACTCGGCGGCCAGGTATACACCCTCGGTTACGTACCGGACCGGTCCACCTCGGCGATCATCGAGCGGATCCGCTCGCAGGGTGAAGCGGTTGGTGAGGTGATTGGAAGGGGCCCTTCCTCTACAGAAAACGATAATAGGGGGCCCTTCCTAACCGGCAGACCGTCGTGAGCCGGCCGCTGGACCCGGGCTGCCAGGAGGAGTTCCGGGACGACCGGCGGTTACTGGACGTACTGGTCCCGACCCGGGACCGACCGGCTGAACTGGCCGTCACGCTCTCCGGACTGGCCGCACAGGGCGGTGAGGGTGCGATCGGGTTCGGGGTGGTGGTCAGCGACCAGTCTGACGGGCCGGCCCCCTGGACCGATCCGGCGGTGGCGGCGATGGTGCGGGTGTTGCGACATCGGGGCCATCCGGTGCTGCTCACCCGACGGCTGCCTCGGCGCGGGCTCGCCGAGCATCGTGCCTACCTGCTCGACCAGTCGACCGCCCGGTACGTCCTCTACCTTGACGACGACGTCTGGCTCGAACCGGAGACGGTGGACCGGTTGCTGGCCGCGATCGGCGAGCTGGGCTGCGGTTTCGTCGGCAACGCCGTACACGGGTTGTCCTATCTGCACGACGTACGGCCGGAGACCCACCAACATTATGTGGAGTGGAGCGGGCCGCCGGAGCCGGAGGAGATCCGGCCGGATACGCCGGAGTGGGACCGAGCGCAGATCCACTCGGCGGCGAACCTGCTGCACGTCACCGCCGCCCGCCGGCTGCCCTCGGGGCAGTGGCGGGCGTACAAGGTGTCCTGGATCGGCGGGTGTGTGCTCTACGACGCGGCCCGGCTGCGGGCGGCCGGTGGGTTCGACTTCTGGCGTCAGGTGGGTGAGCGGCACCAGGGCGAGGACGTCGCCGCGCAGCTCAGCGTGATGTGCCGGTACGGCGGGGCCGGCATTCTGCCCAGCGGGGCCTACCACCTGGAGTCGCCGACCACGGTCACCGAGCGGGACGTCGAGGCGTGGGAGGTGGTGCTCACCGGTGGGTCGGCGAGTCCACCAGATCGGCCACCGCCGCCAGCACCTCCACCACCGGTACGTCGGTGACGAAGGAGACCCGGTGCGGGCAGTCCCCGTCGCCGGGCCGGTCCGGGTAGATCTCCCGGCTACAGTCGACGCCGCAGACCGGGCAGTTGAGGGTCCACGAGCCGATCGGCCGGTGCCGGGCGCGCAGCGGGGTCGCGCAGTTGAGCAGGTTGCCGACCCAGAAGATGCCGACGGTGGGGGTGCCGACGGCCGCCGCCACGTGCACCGGGCCGGTGTCGTTGGAGATCACCACTCGGCAGTCGGCGTAGCAGCCGATCAGGCCGCCCAGGGACAGTTCACCGACCAGGGAGCGGACCGGCACCCGGGCTGCCGAGACCACCTGCTCGGCCAGCGCGCGCTCGTCCGGCGTACCGGTGACCAGCACCTCGTACCCGTCGGCGACCAGCGCGTCGGCCACCTCGGCGAAGCGTTCCGGGGGCCAGCGACGCCGGGGGTCGCTCGCCCCGGGATGCAGGGCGATCCGGGGTACGTCCGACCCGCCGACCACGTCCCGTGCCTCGGCCCGGTCTGCCTCGGTCACCGCCAGGTACGGGGTCAGCCGGACCGGTGGGGCACCCACCAGACCGGCCACCTCCAGATAGCGCACCACTTCCGGCTGGTAGTAGACGTAGCGCAGCCAGCGGTCCAGGGATGGGGCGTTCTCGGTCCGGAGTCCGGCGGTGAGCCGGGCGCCCAGCCCGGAGATCACCGGGTTGGAGTTGGCACCCCCGCCGTGCATCTGTAGCGCAAGGTCGAATCGTTCCCGGCGGGCTTCGGCGAGGAAGTCGGCCATGGCTTCCTTCGACGGTGGCGCCTCGCCGGCTCCGGCGGTACGGATACCGTCGGCGGGCGGCACCACCAGCACCCGGTCGACCGGGCCGGGCCGGTCGGCGAGCAGACGGGTGTGCCAGGGGGCTCCGATCAGCACCAGTTCGGCGTCCGGGTAGGCGGCCCGCAGGGCGTCCAGAGCCGGCAGTACGAAGATGAAGTCGCCGAGGGCGTTGGCCCGCAGTACGGCGATCCGCTCGACGTCGGGCACCCGGTCGCCGATCTGTCCGATCATGGCCTGGCTGCTGCTCATGCCCTGGCTGTTGCCCATGTCCCGGCTGTTGCCCATGTCCCGGCTGCCGGTCAGCCGCTCTGCCACCGGGCGGTACCGGGGGCACCCGCCTCGGGGCGGTGCAGTTCCCGGTCGGCGGCCGGGTCACCGGCGATCGGCCTGGTGAGCCCGCCCTGGGGCGTACCGGCGGTGGGTTCGGGGTAGAGCCGCCGACCGACGGTGATCGTCCGGGGGGTGGTGCGGGCCGTTCGGGGCAGCATGACGGTCAGCAGGCCGTGGTCCATCACCGCGTCGATGTGCTCCAGGTCCGCCTGCGCCGGCAGGTCGACACGATATTCGAATCCCCGGGTACGGGAACCGGTGCCGGCCATCCCGTGGTCGGCGTTGACCTCCTCCTCGGACCGGGCCCGGATGCACAGTTCCCGCTCGTCGAGTTCGAGGGCGACCTCCTCTGGGGCTACCCCGGGGAGCCGGGCGACCACCGCCCAACCGGTGTCGGTCTTGCACAGTTCCACGTCGGGGCTGCCACCTCCGATACTGGCCAGCGCCGAGTCGACCATGCGCCCCAGTCCGGATCGGAGGGTCTGTAGGTCGGCCACCGGGTCCCACCGCCGTTCGGCTGGGCGTTGTTTCTGCTGCTGTTCGCCACGCTCGGTCATCCTGCGTCCACTCCTATTCCGCCCGCCCGCTGTTCGTCGTTCCGCTGCTCCGCCAACCGGTTCGCCGTGTTCCGCTACTTCGCCAACCGGTTCGCCGGGCGACGCCGGAGGGAACTGGGGGCATCGAGGTTGGCGTCGGGGTCTACGCCCACGCCGAGACGGTCGACCAGTTCGCCGCCGAACCAGGCTCCGAGCCCGGCTCCGACGATGGCAACCACTTCGATGGCCACCAGCGCTCCTCCGGCGGTGCGCGTATCGGCGGCCATCCGTACCGCCCAGACCGCGGCGAAGAGCACGATCACGGCGCTGTTGGTCAGAGCGTGGGCAACGCCGATCCGCTTGGCCCGGGTATGGCGGGGGATGGCCCGTAGGTCGATCGCGCCGGCCGCTGCGGCGAAGACGCCGCCGATCAGCCCGACGACGATGTTCCAGTACGCCACCTCGCCGAGGAACCGCGGGCCGCCGAGGATGTCGATCACGTCGAAAATGACGGCCGACACGAACAGCGCCACGGGAAACATCACCAGCATCGGGTGCACCGGATGCCCCATGATCTTGACTCGACTCTCCATGGTCGCCCTCCAGGGTTGGCGATCCGGCGCGCTGGGTGAGGCGGTACCCGGTGGTCGGGGCGGCAAACCTCGCCGATACGAATCCGACTCCACGGTCCCGGTGTTCTCACCGGCCACATCACTGAACACCAGCGCTAAAACGGACACATCTCTCTTCCCTTACTAAAGGGCAATTTAGTGCTAAATTCGCAGAACACCCCGAAGATTGGTCGCCATCGGTCTGGTTTTCGGAGGTTCCTGATGAGGTACAGACGCGCCTTTCTCGCCGTACTGGCCGGTGCTGCCCTCGTACTCCCGCACCCGGCGGCCGTCCCCGCGTCAGACCGCCCGTCCCTGGTACACGACCAGGACGAGCGCGGTGGTCGGGCCGAATGGGGCGGTGGCGGCGGCGGGGTGAGCGGCTGCCAGCCCGGTACGCCCGCACCGGCCACTCCCACCGGGCGGTACCACGGGGATCGGGCGATCTTCGGCCCCGCCGACCTTCCGGCCACCGCCCCGGTCAGCGACCTGCTCCGCAACTACCGACGGTTCGGCGCCCTGGACCGGGCAACCTTCCTGGAGCAGTACGGCAACGCCGCGAAGGACGGCTGGGTCTACCCACCGGCACTCGGCTTCGTACTCCTGCCCGACGGGCGGCCAATCAAGTTCGCCTTCGAGTTGCAACCCGGCCGCCGCATCGACCGGTTCGGCTTCCCTGGCGGCAGCTTCCTCGCGCCTGCCGGCACTCCGTACGCCCGACGCGCCCTGCCCCCACAGTCGCTGAACACCCCGAACCAGGCCCCACTTGCCAACTACCACGTCTACTGCGTGGTCAAGCCGTTCACCGTGGACGCCGGACCGATCGCCCCCTGGTTCGCCCAACCGGGCTTCGGCATCCAGTTCAAACTGGAGCAGAAGTACCTACCCGAGGCGGGCGCAGCACTCAACGTCACCTGGCTGCTAACCAACGGCTACCTGGTGGAGGAGGCCCCCAGCTCGGGGGACGACCCGGTGACGGAAAAGGCCGTAATCCACGCCGCGTGAGCTGGGCACCATGCCGCGTGACTGTCATCCACGCCGCGCGAGCTGGGCAGCCATGCCGTAGGAGCTGGGCGGATAACCTGCGCTAGTGGACCGGTACGAGCTATGCGACGCCCTGCTGGCGGCCGGCGTGTCACCGGACGCGTTCCGGCTGACCGGCGTGCACGAACCCGTACCGGTCTCGGCCGACTTCTGGTTCCTCCGGCCGGGTACGGGCGGGCCGGACGGTGGACAGCGGTGGGAGATCGGGTCCCACGAGCGCGGCACCGACGAGGTACGCGCGGTGCTCGACTCGGAACCGGCTGCCTGCGCCCAGCTCTATCTGGCCCTCACCGGGCGACCCGCACCGACTTGACCTACCCGCATCTGTCGATATTTTGATCACCGTGAACATCAAGAAGTCTCGCGTATTCGCCATCGTGGGCGCCCTGACCGCCGGCCTCCTCACGGTCGTCACGCCCGCCACCCCAGCTGCCGCGTTGCCCGCCTGCCCGCAGATCTTCGGCCACGGCGGCTACCCGACCCAGGCCAACCCCTGGGACCGCGACCAGGTACGGCAGCCCAACCATCCACGCGGCCTCACCGCCCAGAAGAGCTGGGGAGCCAGCGGAGTCGAAGCGGATCTTCAGCTCACCAAGAACGGCACCAAGGCGGTGATGTGGCACAACACCACCACCAACGGGCTGACCGGCACCCGGAAGGCCATCACCGAACTCTGGTGGGCCACCGGCAGCGACATGCTCAAGGGTCGAACGATCAGTCGAGGCCCCTACACCGGCGAGACGGTCTACACCTTCCGGGAGTGGCTGGACGCCGCTCGGGCCCGCCAGATGATCGCCCTGGTGGAGGTCAAAGGGGAAGCCAAGCAGTCGTTGCTGAACGCCGACTCGACCATCAAGGCGGCGGCATGGAAGGAGGTGATCGACCCGATCAAGGAACGGATCGCGGGACAGGAAATCATGATCTACACGCACGACACCGCGCTGAAGCCCGAACTCGAAAGCCGGATCACGGCGGCGGGCTTGGGGGCCACCCTGACCAACCGGCCGACCTGGGTCGACTCGGTCGGTTGGGAAGAGCCGCCGCCGGCCGCCTCTGGCAACTACACCAAGTGGCAGAGCACCCTGAACCAGGGGCCGAAGCGGATCGCCACCAGTTGGACCAAGGACTACAAGACGTGGTTGGCCGGCAAGTGCGCCTGAGCTGACCCGTACGTGAAGCGGGCGGCCGGATCGTCAGCGTCGCCCGCTCCGCTTGTGCTTGGAACGGCTGGTAAACCTGTGGCCAGCAGGAACAAGGGCCCGGGCGGCAGGGCGGCGCTGGGTCGACCGACGGGCAGACCAGCCTTGGAACGGGATACGGGACAGCAACAGGGGGACCCCCGCGACCAGGATCATGAATCCGGCCACTCCCAGCACCCCCTGCACCCGGCCCCGGTGTCCGCTGAGCTGATCGAAGTCTGTGACGAAGTCGCTCGGGTCGGCAGGATTCACCCAGATCTGCACCTCATCGCCGATCAGTCGGCACTCCTCAAAGCAGGCAACCTCCTGCGTATACGTCCGCCCGGCCGACTCGTACCGGAAATACATGGTGGTCGAACTGCTCGACCGGTTACCTCCCGACTCTGTCACCCGGTTCTGGACAACCGCTCGCGTCGGGACGCCAGTCGCGCGCAGCTCGACCTCCCAGTCGTCGAGCGCGGACTGGGTATGAAACGGCAGCCAGAGAAGCGCACCTCCGGCCACAACCAGTAACACACAGCCAAGGGTCACCCACGCCGACGAGCGTTCCTGTACAGCCACCCGATCATCGTGGCGGGCAACTGCAACCTCGCCTCAACCGCAACCATGATCGACGGCTGAGGTAACGCGACACAGGTTTGGAACCCTCGCCACTGCCACTGACCTTGCACTCGCCACTGCCACTGATCTTGCAACTGAGGGAGGCATGCGAAGGATCTTCCCAAGCGTCACCCGCCGGCAAGAACAAGCAAAAGCGCCAGGTCAGAACACCTGACCTGGCGCTTTTCGTTCCGAGCCGCCTGACGGAATCGAACCGTCGACCTACGCATTACGAGTGCGTCGCTCTAGCCGACTGAGCTAAGGCGGCAACGAGGGACAAGTGTACGACACCAACCAACGCCCCGCGCCACGGGTTTGCCGGCTCCGCCTCGACCGCCGCCCAACCCGGTAAAAACAGTCACGTGGCGACACGGGTTAATCACAGTACGACATCGTTTGCGTCGGAATTTCGCCCAGAAAGGCTGACACCGGACAGCGTACGGACAGGTTTCCGGACTAGGCTGCCAAGCCGTGACCGACGATCAGGCACCGCCGGCACCCCCGGTCGACATCGCCCCCGCCCGCCCCCGCAGCTGCGACCCGCAGGAACTCGGCTTCGCCCCCCAGGCACCGGTACCGTGGCTGGCTCCCCTGCTGCTGATCAGCACTGGACTGCGCGCCCTACTTGCTCTGCTCTTCGGGGCGTACCTGGACAAGCGGGAGTTGCAGAACTCGCTGCCCAGTGACGGCCACCGGGAGCCGGGCGATGCGGACGGGCTGTGGCTGGACTACGTGGCCGACCTGGGTGACGGGTTCGACGCCACCTACTCGGTGGCCTACCTGCTTGCCCAGCGAGAGATCGAGGTCGAGGGGCAGCGGCTGCCCCGAGGTGACGTACTGGTGATGGGCGGCGACCAGGTCTATCCGACCGCCAGCGGCCAGGCGTACGAGGACCGTTGCAAGGGGCCCTACCAGGCGGCGCTGCCCCAGGTGGGTCCCGGCGAGCAGTCGCCGAACCTCTACGCGGTACCCGGCAACCACGACTGGTACGACGGGCTGACCGCCTTCCTGCGGCTCTTCGCCCGGTCCCGGGACAACGACCTCGGTGGCTGGTGCACCCCGCAGCACCGGTCCTACTTCAGCATCGAGCTACCGGCCAACTGGTGGCTGTTCGGCCTGGACGAGCAGTCTGGGGCGTACCTGGATGATCCGCAATTGCGCTACTTCGAGCAGGCCGCCACCGCGCTCGGCCCCGAGTCACGGGTGATCCTGGTGGTGCCGGCACCGTCATGGGTCAAGGCCGTCGACAACCCCGGGGCGTACGACGCGGTCGACTACTTCGTACGGAAGATCATCGGTCCCACCGGGGCGCAGGTCCGACTGCTTCTCTCCGGCGACCTGCACCACTATGCGCGATACACCGGACCGGACCGGGAACTGATCACCTGCGGTGGCGGCGGGGCCTATCTCTATCCCACGCACAAGCTGCCGGAGCGGATCGAGGTGCCGCCCCGGGACAGTTTGACCCGGCGACCGAGCCGTACCGAGCCGTACCGGCTTGCCGCCCGTTACCCGGACGCGGCCCGGTCCCGCCGCTACGGCTGGGGTGTCTTCGGTCGGCTACCGCTACGCAATCCGGGTTTCCTGACGTTGCTCGGGCTGCTGCACACCCTGCTGATGCTGGCGATGGCCGGGGTTGCCGTACAGCACACCGGCACCAGCGACCGGGGGCTGTTCAGTGTGCCGATGGTCGGCATGCTGGCGATCTTCCTGTTGGGCGCGGGCCTGTTCGCCAAACCACCGAGTGCCGGCGGGAAACGACACGTCCGGCACTGGATCCTCGGGCTCAGCCACGGAATCGCGCAAATCATGTTGGCCGCGCTCGGCACCTGGCTCTGGCTCATGTTGCCGTTCCACGACTGGTCGGGTGCGTTCCCGGTGATCACCGCAGGTGTCCTCTACGGACCGGTCGCCGGACTGGTCGCCGGCCAGCTGACCGCCGCCTATCTCCTGGTCGCCGGCTCGTTCGGGGTCAACCTCAACGAGCTCTTCGCCGGCCAGGGCATCGAGGACGCGAAGTCCTTCCTCCGGCTGCACTTCAGCCCGACCGGGGAACTCACGATCTATCCGATCGCGATCGACCGGATCTCCCACTCCTGGCGGGCCGATCCCGACGGCGCACCGGACACCTCGTGGGTATCGCCGACGGAGCCGCTGCCGGCGCGGTTCGCCGAACCGCCGCTGACCATCCGCTGACCATCCGCTGAACCCAGCCGACCACCTGCTGAGCCAAGCTGACCGTCAACCGCTGACCGCCGCTGACCACCCCCGGTCAGTGGTCAGCGGCGGTCGGCGGTCAACGCGAGTAGCGCTGCTCGTGGGCCTGTCGCGAGCCACAGACCTCGGAGAGGGCACAGCGGCTGACCGCCCCGTCCGAGTGGCGTCGGACGGTGACCGTCTCGCTGGGCGGGTGTCGGGACACGATCCGCCCCTCGCCCTCCGGCGTGCTGACCAACTGGCCACCGGCCGGATAATTGCTACTTTCGGCGTACAAAGGATGCTCGTACTTGAGGCAGCACATCAGCCGCCCGCACGCCCCGGAAATCCGTAACGGATTCAGCGGCAGGTCCTGGTCCTTGGCCATCCGGATGGTCACCGGCTCGAAGTCGGTGAGGAAGGTGGCGCAGCACAGATCCCGTCCGCACGAGCCGATCCCGCCCTGCACCCGGGCCGAGTCGCGGGCGGAGAGCTGACGCAGTTCCACTCGGCAGTGCAGGGTGGCCCCGAGGTCACGGACCAGCGACCGGAAGTCGACCCGATGCGGCGCGGTGAAGTAGACGGTGGTCCGCCCACCGCTGGAGGGCTCCAGCACATGGTCGACGGTGATCACCTTCATCGGCAGGTCGTGCTCGCGGATCAGCCGCTTCGCGGCCACCTTCGCCTCGGCCTTGCGCTTGCGTTGCAGCTCGTCGCGGCGTAGATCCTCGTCGGTGGCTATGCCCGCCAACTGCGGAAACCCGCTGGTGTCCTCACCAACCCACTGAGCGGCCCAGACGCATTCGGCCACCTCGTTACCGCCGTCGGTGGGCACCAGCACCCGATCGCCGACTGCCGGCCGCAGCTCGCCCGGATCAAGGTAGTAGAGCCGCCCGTACCGGTTGAAACTGACCGCGCAGAGCATACCCATGAACATCACTCTACGACGGACCGACGCCGGCCCGGTCGATTGATCAATGCCTGATCCGGATGGTCTGGTCGAAGCCGCCGACCCCGTCCAGCGGAGGTCGATAGGTCACCTCGGACAATCGCGGCGGCCAGCGGTGCAGCAGCATCTCCGCCTGGTCGTACGCGTCGGCCACGGTGGACAGCACCCGGGACCCGACTGCGGCGGCGGCCCGTACCCCGCTCGGATCGCCGACACCAGGGCTAGCCCGGCCCGTACCGGTCACCAGGGTCACCGCCTCCGCCGACCCCAACGCCGCCACGAGCGTGCCGGCCAACTCGATCCGGCTCCGGGTCGCCCATTCGACGACCGCATCGGCATGGTCGGCGGTGGCGGTCAGCCGGCCCAGCAGGCTCTCCGCTCCGCCGGCGAGGTGGTCCGCGAGCGCGGCCCGCTGGATGTCGAAGGTGTCCGCCGCACTGCCCTGCCAGGCGTCGATGGCGTCGAGCCCGGCACGCGTGCCGTCGTACGCCCTGGTCAGCTCCCGGAGCGTCTGGCCGGCGGCGGCCAACGATGCCGGCTGGAGCGCGATGATCGCGCCGGCTGCCGCTCCGGGCAGGGCCCGCAGTCGACGCAGCAGCGGTTCGATCGAATGTCCGGCCGGCACCCCGCCGAGGGTGAGGGTCCGGTCCACCCGGGCGAGCAGATCGGCAGCAGGTTCGGCCAACTGGTCGAGAAGATCCACGGGTCACGCCTCCCCGGGTTGCCGGCGGCGGGCGGCCTCGTCGACGTCGGCGTAACCGGCCGCCGCGACACGTACCGAGGCGGCGACGTCGGCCAAGTGGCCGGCTGCCCGGGCGGCCTCACTGGACCGGGCCGTGGCAGCGGTCAGCCACTGCTGGTGCAGGGCGCGACCGAGTTCCCCCGGCCGGCCCGGCGTGTCCGCACCCAACTCGATCGGGGCCGGGGCGACCGTCGCCAGAGTGCGGGCGGCAACGTCCAATGCGGTGGCGGCCGCGTCCAGCCGATCAGCCAGGTCACGCAGGCTGTCCATTCAGGCCTCCGTCAGCGGCCGGTAGTCACTGAACGTCTCAGCATGCAGTTTTTCCCGGGCCCAGCGGGCGGCATCGGCCGCCGCGGTGACTGCGGCCCGCACCGAGCGGGCGACCTCACCCGGGGTACGGGTGTGCAGGGGCCCGAGGAACCGTACGTCGGTGATGGTGCCGGCGGCGGTGACCGCCACCTCGACCAGCCCGTCCGGGGAGCGGACGGTTGCCTCGACCCCGTGCACCGCCTTGTCGAACTCGGCCTGTTGCGACTCGATACGCCGGTAGCGCTCGATCGCTTCCTCGATCCAGGCCTCGTCGATCTCGCGCGCCCCCATCGGCAGGCTCCTCTCGGCAGGCCCATTCACTGAGCGTGCCCCGACCATCGCGATACGGCACCGAACCGTACCGGCCGACAATCGGTTAGGGAACCCTTGAGATCGATCCACGACACTGGAATCGGGATCGGATCAGCCCTGCTGAGTCAGCCCCGCCAGAGGTTGAGCATCATCGCCTCCACCGCGATCCGCGGCTTGACGTTTGCCTCGATCGCCGAGCGGCAGGCGAGCACCGCCTCCAACCGGCGCAGGGTCGCCTCCGGCGCCCACTTCTCGGCTGCCGCACTGGCCAACTGCACGGTGTCGGTGTGCACCGGCGCGACCGGCGCCCGCAACGTCATGGTCAGGACGTCCCGGTAGAAGCCGGCCAGGTCGACCAGGGCGCGGTCCAGTGCGTCCCGCTGGGCGCGGGTGGCCCGGGACTTCTGCCGCCGTTCGAGTTCCTTGATCTGGCCGGCGGATCCCCGGCTCGCGCCGGCCGCCCCCTTGCCGGTGCCGCCCGCCCCCAACGCCGTTTGCAGGGCAGCCTTCTCGGCGGCGTCGGTCTCGGCCACCGAGGCGGCTGCCTCGGCCTCGGCCGCCTCGATCAGCGCGGAGGCGGCGTCGAAGCAGGCCCCGACCCCGGTCAGTCGCCGGGGCACGGCCAGTACGGCTTCCCGCCGCTGCCGCGCCTCCGCGTCGTTGGCCAACCGGCGGGCCCGGCCGACGTGCCCCTGCGCGGCGGCAGCCGCCCAGCCGGCCAACTCTGGGGCGATCCCGTCCCGGTCGCGCAGCACGGTCGCCACCGCGTCGGCGGACGGCTGACCCAACGGCACCAACCGGCACCGGGACCGAATGGTCACCGAGATGTCGTCCGGGTGGGTCGACGGGGCACAGAGCAGAAAGACCGTACGCGGTGGGGGTTCCTCGATCGCCTTGAGCAGTGCGTTGCCGGCGGCCTCGGTGAGCCGGTCGGCGTCGGCGATGACCACCACCTGCCAGCGCCCGCCGGCCGGGGTGCTGGCCGCCCGCAGCACCAGGGCACGCATTTCACTGACGCTGATGGAGAGCCCGTCGGGGGCCACGAACCGCACGTCGGCGTGGGTGCCGCCCACGGTGGTACGACATCCGGGGCAGTCCCCACAGCCGGTGCCGTACACGCACTGCAACGCGGCCGCGAAGGCGCGGGCGGCGACCGACCGACCGGAGCCGGGCGGCCCGGTGAAGATCCAGGCGTGGGTCATCGCGCTACCGGCGGAGAGCCCCGCGGCTGCCTCGACTCCGCCCGGACCAGCTGTGCCGGGTGCCTCGGCCGCGCGGATCACCTCGTTGGCTGCTTCCGCCGCCCGCCGTAGGGTCTGCACCGCCTCGACCTGGCCTACCAGCTCGGTAAAGACGTCGGGCATCAGGGCCGCCGTTCCCACTCGCTGTCCGCGACAGACACCAGCTCGTCCTCGGACAACCTCGGTTGACCCGGCGGGTCAGGAACTTTTCCCAGTTCGGCTCCACCGTTGTCGGTCGGATCGACACGTAGCCCGTCGACCCGGGCCAGCACTATGGGAGCGATCTCCACCGCTGACTGGGACGCGTCGAGCACCAGGTAACGCTTGGGGTCGGCGGCAGCCAGGTCGAGGAACGCGTAGCGGACCCGCTCGTGGAACTCGACCGCCTCGTTCTCCAACCGGTCGATGCCGGCTCCGCGCTCGGTCACCCGGGCCAGGCCAATGACCGGGTCGATGTCGAGGAGCACGACCAGGTCCGGCTTGAGTCCGCCGGTGGCCCAGGAGGAGAGCCAGGAAACCTCGTCGACCGGAAGCGTACGACCGGCCCCCTGATAGGCCAGGGACGAGTCGACGTACCGGTCGCTGATCACCACCGCGCCTCGGGCCAGTGCCGGGCGGACCACGGTGGCGACGTGTTGGGCCCGGTCGGCGGCGTAGAGCAGCGCCTCGGCCCGGGGGGAGAGGGTTTCCGGACCTTCCGTACCGTGCAGCACCAGTCCCCGGATGCGCTTTCCCACGCCGGTAGCTCCCGGCTCCCGGGTCACCACCACCTCTCGGCCCTGGGCGCGCAGCGCCTCGGCGAGTCGGGTGACCTGGGTCGACTTGCCAGCCCCCTCGCCACCCTCGAAGACGACGAAGAGTCCGGTGGAGGTGAACGGTTCGGCTGGCGAGAGCGGACGGCCCCGGATCGATCCCCAGAGGTCGAGCAACACCGGCACGCCCGGTTTGTCGTCCATCTGGCGGAACGCGCTGATGCCGGCGAAGATCCCGGCGATGCCGGCGGCCAGCAGCAGCAGGCGGGTGGAGGAGACCGAGATACCCAGGTTGGCGATGTTCAGTTCCCGGGAGCCGGCAACGCCGACCAGCACGCTGCTGACCGAGATGGCCAGCATCAGCACCAGCCGGGTGCCGGTCTGCACCACGGCGAAGACCCGGCCGCGTACGTCGTCGGCGATCTCCCCGCCGAGCAGGGTGGTGCCGGCGAGGAAGGCCATTCCCGCCCCGGCACCCACCAGGATCGCGCCGAGCATCGCCATCGACAGGTGCAGTGCGACGGCCAGGACCAGCACCGAGGCGCTGGCCAGGACGATGCTCATCCCGAACCAGCGTCGACGGGACATCTCCCGGACGATCATCGGACCGAGCCCGATACCGAGCGACAACCCGACGAAGATGGCACCGAAGAGCAGGTAGAAGGCGGCGTCGCCGGCACCGAGCGAGGAGGCGAAGAAGCGGGCCGTGCCGATGACGATGCCGCCACCGGCGAACGCACCGAGGATGCCGAGGACCAGTCCCCGGACCAGCGGCGTCTTGCCGATGAACTTCCAGCCATCGACGAACTGGCGCAGCATGCCCTGCTCGGGCCGATCATGTGGGCCGTCCCGGCCGCTGATCTCCTTGATGCCGAAGAACACCACCAGGGCGGTGGCCAGCCGGGAGAACGCGTTGATCCAGAGTGCGATCTGGGCCGGCTCGGCCCAGCCCAGCGACTCGTTGCCGGAGATCCCCCGGACCAGCGCCTCCAGTGCCGCCGCGCTGAGCGCGGCCAGGATGGGGGTGATGCCGTACGTGGTGATCAGCGTGAGCTGGTTGGCCATCTCCAGCCGGGTACGCGGGATCAGGTTGGGAACCGCCGCTTCCTTGGCCGGGATCCAGATCAGCGTGATCGTCTCGATCAGGAAGGTGGCGATCGCCGCCCAGCCGACCACGACCCCGCCCTTGGCACCGAGCAACGCCACCATCGGGATGGAGGCGAAGAGGACGAAGCGCAAAATGTCGCAGATGACCATGGTCAGTCGCCGGTCGAACCGGTCGGCAAACACCCCGGCGACCGGACCGAGGATCAATGCCGGCAGCAACCGGACCGCGATCACACCACCGAACGCGGCACCCTTGGCTGTGTCCCCGCTGACCTGGGCGGCGGCGAAGATCGAGGTGGCCAGCAGGCCGAACCAGTCACCGAACGAGGCCGCGCCGAGCACCAGCCAGAGCCGGCGGAACGGGCGGATCCGCAGGACGGATCGCAGGGCCTGGTAGCCGGTCAGGTCGACCTGGGCGGCGGGCGGCGTCGACGACGCAGCGCCCGGTGTCTTGCCACCGGCCGCGCCGTCCTGATTCGTGTCGATGGCCGCTACCTCCAGATGCTGCCCAACGCTGGGCTTCCCCGACCCCACACTCTAGTCGCGGCGGGGGTAGGCGGGACTGACGACATTCGTCGGCGGACGAGCAAGGGGCTTTGCCACCCAGCTGGGTCACTCGGACGATCCGTCTGGGTTCCGCACCACCCCGAGCAAGACACGAAGGTATTTCGTATTTACCGATCGCCAGTTAGCGTGCTCAGGTGCCTACCGAACGCAACGCCCCGCACGCCGAACCCGACACTGCGGATGCCGGACGCGAGAGTCTGCGCGCACGCCTGGACCGGGCCACCGCGCACCTCGACCCGCCCTTCGCGGTCGTCGACCTCGCCGCCTTCGACACCAACGCCGCCACCCTGGTCCACCGGGCTACCGGCAAGCCGGTACGGGTGGCGAGCAAGTCCGTACGCTGTCGGGACCTGCTGGGCCGGGCACTGGCCAAGTCGGGCTGGCACGGCGTGATGGCGTACACGCTGGCCGAGGCGATCTGGCTGGTCCGGACCGGGGTCAGCCAGGACGTGCTGGTGGCGTACCCGACCGTTGACCGGGGCGCGTTGGCCACCCTGGCCGGCGACGACGAGTTGGCCACGGCCATCTCCGTCATGGTGGACAGCCCGGCCCAACTGGACCTGATCGACTCGGTGGTCGCCCCGCAGCGTCGCGCCGAGATCCGGGTATGTCTCGAACTCGACGCGTCCTGGCGACCGTTCCGCGGCCGACTGCACGTCGGGGTACGCCGCTCACCGGTGCACTCGGCCGACGACGCTGGCACGCTGGCCGCGCAGATCGCCGGCCGGCACGGGTTCCGGCTGGTGGGCGTGATGGCGTACGAGGCACAGATCGCCGGGCTCGGGGACGCCCCGCCCCGGCAGGCACTGCGCGGACTGGCCATCCGTACCGTGCACCGCCGGTCGTACCGGGAGTTGCTTCGCCGTCGCGGTGCGGCGGTGGCCGCCGTACGGGAACACGCCGACCTCGCGTACGTCAACGGTGGCGGTACCGGCAGCCTCGCACTGACCAGCGCCGATCCGGCGGTGACCGAGGTCACCGCCGGATCCGGGCTGTACGGGCCGTCCCTGTTCGACGGCTATCGGGCCTGGCGGCCGACACCGTCCGCCCTCTTCGCCCTGCCCGTCGTACGCCGTCCCGCCCCCCGCGTGGCAACCGTGCTCGGCGGTGGCTGGATCGCGTCCGGACCGGCCCAGGCGAGCCGACTGCCCATGCCGTGGCTGCCGGATGGACTACACCTGACCGGCACCGAGGGTGCTGGCGAGGTGCAGACCCCGCTGATCGGGCCGGTCGCCGACGAGCTGCACGTCGGGGATCGGGTGTGGTTCCGCCACGCCAAGGCCGGCGAACTCTGCGAGCACGTCAACGAGTTACACCTGGTCGACGGCGAAGAGGTGGTGGCGACGGTGCCCACCTATCGAGGCGAGGGCCACGCCTACCTGTGAGTGCGGACCGCCAACCGGTGAGTGCGGACCGCCAACCGGTGAACGGTGGCGGCGCCGGCCTCACTTCTTCGCGCCTGCGCTGCTCTTCGTCGGGCGTCGCCGCTCGGCTCGGGCATCGACGTGCCGGTGCAGATATTCCCGGATCAACGCCTTGGCCTCGGCGAGCACTCGCTCGTCGCCGTCGGGGTCACGACGGAACGCCAGCTTGATCAGCGCATCGGCGGTCTCGACCGCGATCTCCAGGGCGAACCGCAGGTTGGGCTCGTCGGTGATGCCGAACTGCTCGACCAGCACCCGGGCGATCTGCTCGGCGATGACCCCGTTGTTGTCCTGACTCTCATCGAGCAGGTGCACGTCGACGACGTCGCCGAAGTGCAGGGTACGGAAACCGGGCATCAGCCGGTGCATCGCGATGTACTCGTCGATGCTGGCGTCCACCCCGTCCCACCAGTGAGCGAGGTCGCCTCGGGAGAACCGTTCGCCGAGCCGTTCCAGATAGGCCTCCATGTTGCGCAGGGTCAACGCCTGCACAATGGCCCGTTTGTCTGGAAAGAACTGGTAGACCGAACCGATTGCCACCTCCGCCCGCTCCGCGAGTAGCGTCGTGGTGAGGCCTTCGTAGCCCACCTCGTCGACCAACTCGGCACAGACGTCAAGCATTCGTTGGACCCGGGCTACGCTGCGGCCCTGCACTGGAACGCGGCGCAATGGACCGGATGTGGCGGTTGATGTGGACACTCGACGCCACTCCCCTTTCGAGCCATGAACATATCTAAACGTCGCGGGATCGAAACGCTACCCGGATTAACGATCCAGGGGGATTTGCGGTATTTACTCACACCAGGATTCCTGATATGAATACATTTCATTTTCTGCTTCGGGATGGCAGCTGGAGGACCGCATGCGCGGTACCACACCCCCACCGTCCGGCACCGTCGACATGGCATGGTCGAACTGGGCCGGTAACCAGAACGCCACCGCCCGCACGGTACTCGCCCCGGTGACCGTGGCCGAGACCGTCACTGCGATCGAAACGGCCCGCGCCGCCGGGCGGCGGGTCAAGCCCGTCGGCAACGGCCACTCCTTCACCGACATCGCCTGCTCCGACGACCAGCGCATCGAGCTGACCAAGTTGGCCGGGCCGATCCGGGTCGACAAGGCAAAACGTCTGGTCACCGTGCCGGCCGGCACGCAACTACGGACGCTCAACAAGCTGCTCGCCGATTATGGGCTGGCCATGCCCAACCTCGGCGACATCGACGTACAGACCATCGCCGGCGCGATCTCCACCGGCACCCACGGCACCGGCGCCGGTTATGGTTGCCTCGCCACCTTCGTCGCCGGGCTCACCCTGGTCACCGGTACGGGCGAGGTGCTGCACTGCTCCGCCGACGAGAACCCCGACGTCTTCGCCGCCGCCCGGGTCGGGCTCGGCGCGCTCGGAGTGATCGTCGAGGTGACCCTGCGCTGCGACGACGCGTTCACCCTCCGGGCCCACGAACGGCCCGCCCCGCTGACCGAGGTGCTGGCCGACCTGCCCACCCTGATCAGCGACAACGACCACTTCGAGTTCTACTGGTTCCCGTACACGGACCGAGTGCAGGTCAAGACCAACAACCGGGTGCCGGCCGACGACCAGCCGCTGCCCCGGTTCCGGGGCTGGCTGGACGACGAGTTCCTCTCCAACACCGTCTTCGCCGGGGTCTGCCGGCTCGGCCGCAGCGTGCCCGCCCTGGCCCCGACGATCAGCTCGATCTCCGCCCGCGCGCTCACCGAACGGATCTACACCGGCCGCTCCGACACGGTGTTCTGCACCCCGCGCCGGGTCCGGTTCACCGAGATGGAGTACGGCCTGCCCCGCGAGACGCTGCCCGAGGCCCTGGCCGCGCTGCGCCGCCTCGTCGACGGGCTGCCGTTCAAGGTGCTCTTCCCGGTGGAGGTGCGGTTCACCGCCCCCGACGACATCTGGCTGTCCCACGGCTACGGGCGCGAGTCGGCGTACATCGCGATCCACCAGTACGTCGGGGCACTGTACGAGCCGTACTTCCGGGCGTTTGAGGAGATCGCCCAGGGGCTGGGCGGCCGGCCGCACTGGGGCAAGCTGCACTATCGCGACGCGGCGTCGCTCGCGCCCGCGTACCCCCGGTTCGCCGACTTCCTGGCGGTACGGGACCGGCTCGACCCGGACCGGGTCTTCGCCAACGCGTACACCGATCGGGTGCTGGGCGCCTAGGTAGTTCTTGGTGGATTCTGGCCCGTGGGTGGGCCACAATCCACCAAGATCTGTTACTCGGACGCCTTCTTGGCGGCGGTGGCCTTCCTCGGCGCAGCCTTCTTCGCCGTCGTCTTCTTGGCGGCGGCCTTCTTGACCGGCGCGCCACCATCGGCCTCGGCGGTCTTCTTCGCGGTGGCCTTCTTCGCCGTCGTCTTCTTGGCAGCGGTCTTCTTGGCCGCCTTCTTCTTCGGGGCCGGCCCCTTGGCCCGCTTCTCCGCGAGCATCTCCGACGCGTCTTCCAGGCTCAACGCCTCCGGCGTCTGACCCCGGCGCAGCGAAGCGTTCGTCTCGCCATCGGTGACGTACGGCCCGAATCGGCCGTCCTTGATAACCAGTGGCTTCTCGGTCATCGGGTCCGGGCCCATCTCCCGCAACGGCGGGGCCGCAGCCCGGCGCTGCCGGGTCTTCGGGGCAGCCAGCAACGCCAACGCCTCGTCCAGGGTGATCGTGAAAAGCTGCTCCTCGGATTCGAGGGAGCGGAACTCGTCACCCCGCTTGACGTACGGGCCGTAGCGGCCGGGTGCCGCCAGGACCTCGGCTCCATCCGGCGCGATCCCCACCAGCCGGGGCAGGGTCAGCAACTTGAGCGCGTCAGCCAGGGTGAGCGAATCCGGCGTCTGGGAACGCAGCAGCGAGGACTTGCGGTCGCCGCTGGCGACGTACGGGCCGAACCGGCCGGACTTGAGCACGATCGGCTCCCCGGTCTCCGGGTGCTCACCGAGCTTGCGCTCGCCGCCGCCGCCGAGGAACAGTTCGTGCACCTTCTCCGGGGTCAGCTCATCGGGCGCGACCCCTTCCGGGATCGGGGCCCGGTCGCCACCGGCCCCGCCGTCCTCACCCTCCGCGGTCGCCCCAGCCGTCGGCTCGACACCGGGCAGCCGCCGCTCCAGGTACGGCCCATAGCGGCCGACCCGGACCACCACGTCCCGCCCCTCGTCGTCGCGGAACAGCGGAATCGAGTTGACGCTGCGCGCGTCGATCTCGCTGAGGTTCTCGGTGACCAGTTTCTTCAGGCCGCCAGCCCGGGCGATCGAGTCGTCGCCGTCCATCGTGCCGCCGCCGAAGTAGAAGGCGGTGAGGAAGTCCACCGCGGCGTGATCGCCGTCGGCGATCTCGTCCAGCTCGTTCTCCATGGTGGCGGTGAAGTTGTAGTTGATCAGCTGGGGATAGTGCCGCTCCAGCAGCCCGACCACGGCGAACGCCAGGAACGACGGGATCAACGCCTGGCCGCGCTTGGCCACGTATCCCCGGTCCTGGATGGTCTGCATGATCGAGGCGTACGTGGAGGGGCGCCCAATGCCCAGCTCTTCCATCGCCTTGACCAGCGACGCCTCGGTGTACCGGGACGGCGGCTGGGTGTGGTGCCCCTGCGCGGTCAACTCGTCGGCGGTCAGCGGCTGGTCCTTGGTCAGGTTCGGCAGGCGACGCTCGGCGTCCTCAGCCTCGGCGGTCTCGTCGTCGGAAGACTCGACGTACGCCCGCAGGAAGCCCGGGTCGGTGATCGTCTTGCCGGTCGCCCCGAAGTCGACCTCCTCGCTGCTGGTGGAGATCGCCCGAATCCGCACCGAGACGCTGGAGCCGACCGCGTCGGTCATCTGCGAGGCGATGGTCCGCCGCCAGATCAGCTCGTAGAGCTTGAACTCCTCGCCGGAGAGCTCGTTGGCCACCTCGCCCGGGGTACGGAAGTTGTCCCCTGCCGGTCGGATCGCCTCGTGCGCCTCCTGCGCGTTCTTGACCTTGCCGGTGTACCGGCGTGGCTCCGGCGGCACGCTGCGCTCGCCGTACAGCTCGGCGATCTGCCGACGGGCCGCGGCGATGGCGGTCTCCGACAGGTTCACCGAGTCGGTACGCATATAGGTGATGTAGCCGTTCTCGTACAGCCGCTGCGCGGTGCGCATCGTCTGCTGGGAGGAGAACCGCAGCTTACGGGCCGCCTCCTGCTGCAGCGTGGAGGTGATGAACGGCGCGTAGGGCCGACGCCGGTAGGGCTTCTCCTCGACCCGGGTGACGGTGAACGGCCGTCCGTCGAGCCGGGCGGCCAGCCCTCGGGCACCTGCCTCGTCCAGGTGCCGGACCCCAGCCCCGGGCTTCACCCGGCCGGTGGTCGGCTCGAAGTCCTTGCCGGTGGCGATCCGGTCGCCGTCCAGGCCGATCAGGGTCGCGTTGAACGTACGCGGACCGTCGCCGGCTGCCTTGACAGCCAGGGTGGCCAGGATGTCCCAGTATTCGGCGGAACGGAACGCCATGCGCTGCCGTTCCCGCTCGACCACGATCCGGGTGGCCACCGACTGGACCCGGCCCGCCGACAGCCCGCTGCGCACCTTCTTCCACAGCACCGGCGAAACCTCGTAGCCGTAGAGCCGGTCCAGGATGCGTCGGGCCTCCTGCGCGTCGACCAGGTCCCGGTCGATTTCGCGGGGGTTCGCCACCGCCGTCTGGATCGCCGACTTGGTGATCTCGTGGAAGACCATCCGCTTGATCGGGACCTTGGGCTTCAGCGTCTCGACCAGGTGCCAGGCGATCGCCTCGCCCTCACGGTCCTCGTCGGTGGCGAGGAAGACCTCGTCCACCTCCTTGATCAGCTTCGTCAGCTTGGCAACCTGCTGCTTACGGTCGGATGAGACGACGTAGAGCGCGGCAAAGCCGTGGTCGACGTCGACACCGAGGCGGGCCCACGGCTCCTTCTTGTACTTGGCGGGCACGTCGTCGGCGTTGCGCGGCAGGTCACGCACATGGCCGAAGCTGGCCTCGACGACGTACCCCGGGCCGAGATAGCCCGAGATCGTCTTGGCCTTCGCCGGCGACTCGACGATGACCAGACGGGTGCTCCTGGCGTTACTCGGCACGTCTCTCCCTGACCTCACTCATGGTGTTCTTCCCGGGCCGGACATCACACCGGGCAATTGTTGCCTGGCTGACCGTCGTGGCCGCGCGCTCGCCGCCGAACCGCGCCGTCGCGTCGGCAATCCGAACGTCCAACGTAACGCGCTCTTCGCCTCCTGGGTTGCGCGGGCGGCGAACCGACCCCTTGAGCAGCGGTTATGTCGGGGTACCACAATCACACGGAAGAATGACCCGGACGGCGACACGGTACACCCACAGCCAGCCTCTACGTGGCCCATCGGCCGCCAGAACGCCGCTGATCCGCCCGGGCGGGTCGGGGCGCCAGCAGGTTCGGGCCAGCAAATCAGGCCGGCGGCTGCGGCCAGTGCGCGGCGGGCGCGGCCGGCGGCCGATCGCCCACCAGCTCCGCCAGCCGGGCCAGCCGACGTCGGCCGGATATCCGGTACGCCGGGCCACCGGCCCGAGCATCGAGCAGTGCCGCCGCCAGCCCGATCGCGGCCAGGGCGGCCCCGACCGGTGCCCAGCAGTCCTGGTCGTCCGGGCCGAGCCGGAGCAGGTAACCCAGCGCGTCCCGGTCGCCGGCGGCTGCGATCCAGAGCCGGAGCCGGGGACCGTCCAGGTGGAAGTCGGTCGGCGGGCGTTTCACCGTGCCCTGTAGCCACCCTGCCGCGAGCGGTGCGAGCGTACTGGCGTACGAGGTGCGGACCGTGTGCCGGTCCGGTACGTCGGCCACCCAGTGCGCGGTCAGCCCGCGCCGGGCCAGCTCGGCAACGAGGACGTGCACCCGCCAGGCGGCATCCACCACGACACGCACCCGGGCCGTACCACCCATTCGGACCAGCTGCCCCGGACCGGCGAGCAGGCCGGCAACATCGGCAGGGGTGGGCCGGATCGCCTCCACCCCAAAGAGTGAGAGCTGCCGGTCAGGCTGGCCTGCCTCGGGCCGGCCCGCCTCGGGCTGCCAGCCTGCCTCGGACGAAGTCAGCGACACTCCGCGACCTCGTCGAACGCCTCCTCCAGTTCCGGCGAGTCCAGATTGGTGGTGTCCAGCGCGCTTGCCGCGTACTCCTGATTGAGGGTGTCGATCGCGGCCTTGACCCCGTCGTAGAACGTCCCGGCCTGCCCGGTGCTCAGCCCTTCGATCGAGTTCTTGGCCTTGGCGTACGCGTCCCGCACGGCGGTGAGCGAGGCGAGGAATCCCTGGGAGACGAGGTCGCCTTTCTCCACGTCGGGTACGCCGGCAGCGGCCACCTTCTCACGGGCCGTCTCGCTGGCCTTCTCCGCTCCGCCCAGGAGCCGGACCAGGTTCTCCTTGGCCTGGGCGGGTGTGGTCTTGGCGGTCATCTGCTGCTGGGTGCTGCTGGTCAGGTCGCTGATCTCGGCCCGCCACGGGGTGAGGGCGGCACAGACCGACGCGGCCCAGACCTGGGCCGTGGGTCCACTGCCACAGGCCCCGAGAAGGAGGGCAAGGGTGGCCAGGACCGCGGTGAGCCGGCCAGCGGGTGCGCGGGGCGTACGCATGCGTTGCAGCGTACGGCGTCATCGACCGAGCCGTGACCGGTGACCAGCCGGTGGGCAGCCTCCGCTGGGACCAGCGGCCGGCCGGAGCAGGCCAGGTTGCTGTCGTCACAGCGGCCCGCCGAAGCCGGCTGCGGTCGTCACGGCGGCCGGCCGGAGCACGCTGCCGTCGTCATGGCGACCGGTCGGGGCCCTCGTCACGGCGGCCCCGACCGGTCGAGAGGATCAGGCGTTCACCGTCTCCGGCCGCTGGTCCGGGCTACCGCTGCCGGTACCGCCCGGCCCGGGACCGGGTTCGGACATGGCAACCGGCTTGCGCTTGCTGAACAGCACCGCCACCACGATGATCGACGTCGCGACCACCGCAATGCCGATCCGCAGCGGAGTGTTCTGGTCGCTGCCCACACTCCAGGCCACCACCGCCGGGGCGATCAGCAGCGAGACCAGGTTCATCACCTTGATCAGCGGGTTGATCGCCGGGCCGGCGGTGTCCTTGAACGGGTCACCGACGGTGTCACCGATCACCGTCGCGGCGTGCGCGTCGGAGCCCTTGCCGCCGTGTGCCCCGTCCTCGATCAGCTTCTTGGCGTTGTCCCAGGCCCCACCGGAGTTGGCCAGGAAGACCGCCATCAGGGTGCCGGCCCCGATCGCCCCGGCCAGGTACGACGCGAGCGCGCCGGGCCCGAGACCGAAGCCGACCGCGATCGGCGCCATGATGGCCAGCAGGCCGGGGGTCAGCAGCTCCCGCTGCGCATCCCGGGTGCAGATGTCGACGACCTTGCCGTACTCGGGGCGCTGGGTGCGGTCCATGATGCCGGGCATCTCCCGGAACTGGCGGCGCACCTCCATCACCACGGCACCGGCCGAGCGGGAGACCGCGTTGATGGCCAGACCGGAGAAGAGGAACACCACTGCCGCACCGATGATCAGGCCGACCAGGTTCCGCGGGTTGGCCACGTTCAGGGTGTTGAGGATCTCGTTGACCCAGTTATCAACCCCGGCATCGATGTACGCGATCCGTAGCGTGTCGGTGTACGAGCCGAACAGCGCGGTCGCGGCCAGCACCGCCGTGGCGATCGCGATGCCCTTGGTGATCGCCTTCGTGGTGTTGCCCACCGCGTCGAGTTCGGTGAGGGTCCGAGCCCCGTGCTCGTCGATGTCGCCGGACATCTCGGCGATGCCCTGCGCGTTGTCGGAGATCGGACCGAAGGTGTCCATCGCCACGATCACCCCGACCGTGGTGAGCAGGCCGGTGCCGGCCAGCGCCACCGCGAACAGCGACAGTGTGATGGAACTGCCACCGAGCAGGAACGCGCCGAAGACCCCGGCACCGATCAGCAGCGCCGAGTAGACCGCCGACTCCAAACCGATGCTGATGCCGGAGAGGATGACGGTGGCCGGTCCGGTCAGCGAGGTCTTGCCGATGTCCTGCACCGGACGACGGTTGGTCTCGGTGAAGTAGCCGGTCAGGGCCTGGATGGCGGCGGCCAGCACGATGCCGATCAGCACCGCGCCGATGGCGACCACCCGTGGATTGCCCTCGATCGGGCTGCCGTCGGCGTCGCCCAGCCCCTCGGCGAAGTCGCCGAAGCTCGCCGGCAGGTAGAGCCAGGCGGCGATGGCGACCAGGACTGCCGACAGCAGGGCGGAGAGGTAGAACGCCCGGTTGATCGCGGTCAGACCGGAGCGGTCCGAGGCGCGTAGTCGGGTGATGAAGACGCCGATGATCGCGATGAGCACCCCGATGGCGGAGACGATCAGCGGGAAGACCAGACCCTCCTCGCCGAACGCGGCGCGACCGAGGATCAGGGCCGCGACCAGCGTCACCGCGTACGACTCGAACAGGTCGGCGGCCATGCCGGCACAGTCACCGACGTTGTCGCCCACGTTGTCGGCGATGGTCGCCGCGTTGCGCGGGTCGTCTTCCGGAATGCCCTGCTCGACCTTGCCGACCAGGTCGGCACCGACGTCGGCGGCCTTGGTGAAGATGCCACCGCCGACCCGCATGAACATGGCGAGCAGGGCGGCCCCGAAGCCGAACCCTTCCAGCACGGTCGGCGCGTCCCCCTTGTAGAGCACGACGACCAGGGCCGCACCGAAGAGGCCGAGGCCGACGGTGAGGAACCCGACCACGCCGCCGGTGCGGAACGCGATCTGCATCGCGGCCTCCCGACCACCCTGGGCCTCCCGGGCGGCTGCGGCGACCCGCAGGTTCGCCCGGGTGGCCAGGGCCATGCCAGCACCACCGATGAACGCGCTGAAGACCGCGCCCACGACGAAGAAGCCGGATCGGCCGATCTTGACCAGAAGCTCGCTGTTGTCGGTGTCGTGCACCGGCAGCAAGAAGAGCAGCAGCACGGCGATCACGACGAATATGCCCAGGGTTCTGAACTGACGAAGCAGGTATGCCGAGGCGCCCTCCTGGACCGCCCCGGAGATCTCCTGCATGTTTGTGGTGCCCTTACCGGTTGCCAGAACCGCCCTGGTCAGGGCGGCGGCGAAGCCGAGTGCCACCAGCGCGATGACCGCGGCGATGACGACGTACGACAGGTTCGCACCGGTAAGGGACAAGCCGCCGCCTGCGGCGACCGGGGTCCCGGACATCTATGTCCTCCTGTACCGAACACTCGCGCCGCCGCTGGACGAACCGGCCCCGGGCGGCCACACGGATTCGCAAGTGTCTGTGCGCCGACCCATACCCGCGGACCAGCGTCGATCACCCGATCCCGCAGGCTGCGGGACCAGGACACTTGCTGATAACCCCGGGTACTCTAGCCGCACACGGTGGCAGAGGTCACACCCTCGCCACGTCGTGTCGCGGTGATCTTCGTCGTTGTGTTAAGCCGACGAAGTGATGTATAAACGCAAATATTTACGCTCGTACCAGCGATCTGGTCGCCGGTCATGGGTGTCCGCCGTCCGGACGATGCCCGACCAGCGGTCAGCGACCGATCGGCCAGACCATCCGTACCTGGGTGCCGATCCCCTCGTCCACGGGGCGTACCTGAAGGTCCTCCACCAGACCGGCCAGCAGGGCGAACCCGACTCCGGTGGTAAGCGCCTCGTCGGTCAGCGACTCGTTGGTCAGCTCGTCCGGCGGCAGTGCCGTCAGACCGAGCCCGGCCTCGATCGGTGCCCGATCGATCACGCGGACGGTGTACATCCCCACGTCGGACATCTCGACCTCCACCAGGTCGGTCAGGCCGTACTGGTTGTGCAGGGCGACCGCCCGGGCGCACGCCTCACCGATGGCGAGCCGCAGCTCGTCGAGGAGTTCCTCGGCGACACCGGCCCGCCGGGCCACGGCGACACCGACCAGCCGGGCGGTACGCACGTGCACCGGCGCGGGAGAGAAGGAGAGCCGGACCGTCGCCATCACGCGCTGGCGCCGGCCGAGCCCGAGCCGGTCGCGGAGTCGATGCTGGGATAGATCGGAAAGACCTGGTCCAGCGCGGTAATCCGGAAGATCTTGAGCAGCGGTTCCTTCGCGCAGACCAGACCAAAGGTGCCGCCGGCCGCGCGTAGCCGCTTCAGGGCACCGACCAACACACCGAGTCCGGTCGAGTCGAGGAAGTCGACCCGCCCCAGGTCCACTACGACGTTACGGGCACCACCGTCGACCAACTCGACGAGCCGTTCCCGCAGCCGGGGGGCGGTATAGACGTCCACCTCGCCGCCGACCTCAAGCACCGTGTGATCGGCGACGGTGCGGGTCGCCAGCGATAGCTCCATCAGTCCCCTCCTCTGCCCACCAGGACACCCCTGGGCATCTAACCATCGACCGGTACGAACCGCATCGAGGTGCACCGGTACCAGCTCATTACCCACGCCCCGACTTTTCCATCGCCCCTCGACAGTGCGAGAGTGCAGGACGTGACCTCCGCAGCCACAGTATCGGCAGGCTCCGGAGCCGACTGGTCGGGTCCGGCCGGCAATCCGACACCAGCGGACCTGCTCCGCCGGCTGCGGGCCCGCAGCGGCCTGACCGCCGCCGGTGACCCGGTCACCCACGTCGAGCAGGTCACCGCCCGCGCTGGCAGCACCGCCCCCTGGCCCGACTGGGTGCCCGAACAACTACGCGCGGCGCTCGCCGGGCGCGGGGTCAGCGCGCCCTGGCGGCATCAGGCCGAGGCAGCCACCCTCGCGTACGAGGGCCAGCACGTCGTCGTCGCCACCGGCACCGCCTCCGGCAAGTCACTGACGTACCAACTGCCCGCCCTGGCCGGGCTGCTGACCGACCCCCGGGCCACAGTGCTCTACCTGGCTCCGACCAAGGCGCTCGCCGCCGACCAGTTGCGCGCCATCAGTGAGCTGGGCCTCGATGACGTACGACCGGCCTGCTACGACGGGGACACCCCGCGCGCCGAACGGGAGTGGATCCGCCGACACTCCCGGTTCGTGCTGACCAATCCGGACATGCTGCACCACGGGCTGCTGCCCGGCCATGCGAGCTGGGCGACGTTCCTGCGCCGGCTCACGTACGTGATCGTGGACGAGTGCCACACCTACCGGGGCGTCTTCGGGTCGCACGTCGCCCACGTACTGCGCCGGCTCCGCCGGCAGGCCGCCCGGTACGGCAGGTCCCCGGTGTTCGTACTTGCCTCGGCCACCTCGGGTGACCCGGCGGTGGCAGCCGTTCGGCTCACCGGCCTACCGGTGACGGCGATCACCCAGGACCACTCGCCGCGCGGCGGGCTGACCTTCGCCCTCTGGGAACCACCGCTGCTGCCTGCCGACCCTGGCTCCGCCCTGCCCGGGTCCGCTCTTCCCCGGTCTGCTGTTCCGGAGCCGTCCGCGCCGGCCGACGACGCCCCCGTCGCGGACACCGCCGTCGGTGCCGGCGCTGCCCTGGTCCGCCGCTCGGCGCTGCGGGAGACCGCCGACCTGCTCACCGACACCGTCGCCGCCGGGGTACGGACCCTGGCGTTCGTCCGGTCCCGACGCGGCGCCGAGGTGGTCGCCACCACCGCCCGGCAAGCACTGAACGAGGTGGTGCCCGGTCTCGGGAAACAGGTCGCCGCCTACCGGGCGGGCTACCTGCGGGAGGACCGGCGGGCGTTGGAACGTTCGCTGCTCACCGGCGAGCTGCTCGGTCTCGCCTCGACCAACGCCCTGGAGTTGGGCGTCGACCTGGTCGGGCTGGACGCCGTACTGATCTGTGGCTATCCCGGCACTCGGGCCTCGCTGTGGCAGCAGGCCGGCCGGGCCGGGCGCTCCGGGCAGGAGGCGCTGGCGGTGCTGGTGGCCCGGGACGACCCGCTGGACACCTATCTGGTGCACCACCCGGAGGCGCTGTTCGAACAGCCGGTGGAGGCGACGGTGCTCGACCCGGCCAATCCGTACGTCCTGGGACCGCAGCTGTGCTGCGCAGCCGTCGAGGCGCCGCTGACCGAAGCCGACCTCGACCTGTTCGGACCAGGCTCGGCCGAGGCGGTCGAGACGCTGGTGGCCGGCGGCGCGCTGCGCAAACGCCCGACGGGGTGGTATTGGCGGCACACCGGGCGGCCCGAGGTCGACCTGCGCGGCACCGGCGGTACGCCGATCTGCGTGGTCGAGTCGGCCACCGGTCGGCTGCTCGGCACGGTGGATCCGGCGTCGGCGCACGTCACCGTCCACCCCGGCGCGGTACACCTGCACCAGGGCACGTCCTACGTCGTGGACGAGTTGGATCTGGAAGACGGCTGTGCCCTGGTGCACGCCGAGGAGCCGGACTGGTCCACCCATGCCCGGGACGTCACGTCGCTGGCGGTGGTGTCGGTCCGGTCCCGGCTGGATGCCGGTCCGATCAGTCTCTTCCTCGGCGAGGTCGATGTGACCAGCCAGGTGGTGTCGTACCAGCGGCGAAGGATCGCCACCGGGGAGGTGCTGGACACCCGCCCTCTCGACCTGCCGGCCCGCGAGTTGCGGACCGTGGCGGTCTGGTTCACGGTCTCCGAGCCGGCCCTGATCGAGGCTGAGGTCGAGCCGGCCGATGTGCCGGGCGCGCTGCACGCCGCCGAGCACGCGGCGATCGGGCTGTTGCCACTGGTGGCGACCTGTGACCGGTGGGATATCGGGGGACTCTCCACCGCACTGCACCCGGACACCGAGGAGCCGACGGTCTTCGTCTACGACGGGCATCCGGGCGGGGCGGGCTTCGCCGAACGGGCGTACCGGGTGGCGGAGGCGTGGCTGGGGGCGACCCGGGATGCGATCTCCGAGTGTGGCTGCGAGGCGGGCTGCCCCTCCTGTGTCCAGTCGCCGAAGTGCGGCAACGGCAACAATCCGCTGTCGAAGACGGCGGCGGTACGGGTGCTCGACGTGGTGTTGGCCAACCTGGCAAAGGCTGAGGCCCACCCGTCATAGGTCTGCGAAGTCGCCCAGCGGTCGGCGTCTCGACGTCGTCGTCTCAACATCGTCGTCTCAATGTCGGCGCGCGGCTTCTGTCGGTGCATTGGGCTAGGTTCCTGGCGGGCGGAATGCGAACGGATCGATGTGGAGGCCGAAGTCGTGACGGTGCTGCTGCGGGCGGTAGAAGAGACTGATCTTGATGTGTTCTTCCAGCATCAGCTCGACCCGGAGGCGATCCGGATGGCCGCTTTCACCGCCGAGGATCCGACGGACCGGGCAGCTTTTCTCGCCCGCTGGGCCAGGATCCTCGGCAAGGAAAGCATCGTTACGCGAACCATCGTGGCCGATGCCAGTGTGGTCGGCCATGTGAGCAGCTTCGTTCAGGATGGCGATACCGAGGTCACCTACTGGATTGACCGAGCAGTGTGGGGCCAGGGCATCGCCTCCCAGGCACTGGCCGAGTTCCTGACCGAGGTGACGACCCGGCCGTTGCACGCCCGGGTCGCGAAGGACAACGTCGGCTCCCGCAAGGTCCTTGAACGGTGCGGGTTCACGATCGTCGGTGAAGACAGTGGTTTTGCGTACGGGCGGGGCCAAGACGTCGAGGAGTTCCTGCTGCGCCTGGCGGCATAGCGTTCGCACTCCGGGTCAGAAGATCAGATTGACCGCCACCGTGAGCACGATCGACGCGACGATCGAGAAAAGGATCATCAGCAGGCAGCCGAGTCCACCGCCGAGTGGTCTGATCTCCACGTTGCCGATCCGCATGCTGCTCCTTGTGACTCAGTACGGTGAGATCCCTGTTCTCGACCGTTCTCTACTGACAGCCTTCCGGCTCGTTTCTCGCGTGTTCTTCGGCTTCCTCTCCGTACCCGTGGAGCACCCACTCAACACGATCCAATTCACGCAGGAATCCACCCGTAAGATTAGTTTAGGGAGGAAATGGCCGATCTTCATCCAACCGGGAGCAGGGTGCCGATCGTGCCGAACGAACTTCAAGCGCGGATCGGGCCTGCCCGGGCAGCGGCGGTGGCCGACCGGTCCAGTCCCGGCAACGGAGTGACGGCCACCGTGACGACGACCTCTAGGTCGAGGCCGTCCACAGTGCATCGGGTGAGCCGACCACCGTTGGCGGAGACGATGGTGGCCGCCTGGTCGCAGGCGACCACCAAGCCATCGAGCGCGTAGGCAGCTCCGGCCAGCGCGCCAAGGTCTGCCGCGACCCGCGCCTGGTGCCGCGCGACTCGGGCTGCACCGATTGCCGCCCCGCCGAGCCCGGCCGCCACCAGCACCAGCCCGATCGCGAGCAACCACAGGGACGCACTGCCCCGATCCCGGCTTGTCGTCATGGGATTGATTGCCTCCCGCTCTCGCCCCGCCGTCACCGGTCTGGACACGGTCCGATCCCAGCCTGTCGTCATCGGGTTGCCTCCGCTGCGCCGGGCTCGACGGCGGCCACGGCCGTAGCCGAGACGGTGAGCCGGGGCAGCCGTGCGCCCAATGCGCGGACAGGTGCACGTACCGCCGCCGCAACGGTCTCCCCCGCCACGGTGACCGACACGACGGCACCGGCCGGCGCGGCGCGTTGTCCAGCCGCCACCCCGTCCTCACCTCGGGCGGCAGCCAGGGCCGCCTCTCGGGCGGCATCCACACACTGCGCCTTCGTGGTCACCGCGTTGACCGAGGTCAGTCCGAAGAACAGCAGCAACATCAGCGCCGGCAGGCCGGCCGCGAGTTCAGCCGTGTACGAGCCTCGGTCCCGGCCGGCCAGCCAGCGCCGGATCACTTCAACGCCCGATCGATCACGGCGGTCAGGGCGGCCTGGACATTGCCCGAGGTGAGGACCTTCAGCAGAAGGCCGGCGAAGGCGACGGCGGCGAGAGTGCCGACGGCGTACTCGGCGGTGTTCATCCCGGCGTCGCCCCGCAACCGGGCTCGGAGTCTACGCATACTGGTGTTCCCTTCTTCGATGGTCGTCACAGCACGTCGCCAAGGACGGCGACGATCACCGGCACCAGGCCGGCGAGAATAAAGGCCGGTAGGAAACAGAGCCCCAACGGCAGGACGATGAGCACTCCGGCCCGGCGGGCTGCCGCCTCCGCGGCCACGGCTCGGTCGGCCCGCAGGTCGTCCGCGAGCCGGGCCAGCGCCCCGGCGAGTGCGCCACCGCTGGCGGCCGAGCGGACGGCGGCTGTGGTCAACCGGTCGGCACCAGCCACCGGGGCCAGGTGTGCCCACGCTTCTTCCGGCCCGCCGCCGAGCAGCATCGTCCGGCCGACCCGCGCCAACCGCTCGCCGAGCGGACCGGCCAGCGCCTCGGCCACTGCCGCCACAGCGCGGTCCACCGGTGCCCCGGCCCGAAGCGCCGACGCCAACAGGTCGGCCGCGAGCGGAAGGTCAGCGGCCTCGCGTAACCGCCGAGCCCGGACTGCCGCCGGCTCGAAGCGCCGTAGCAACCGGTCCAGAACGACGGCGACAAGAACACCGGCCAGCAGCCCGGTCCAGTCGCCGGCTACGACTGCGACGGCCAGGCCACCGAGGAACGCACCAAGCCGGACCAGGTCGGGCGGTCGATGGGGACCGGTACGTCGGATGCCCAGCCGGCCGAGACGACGCCGAACCGTACGGCCGGTGGGCCGGGCGGTCACGGCCACGATCAGCGCGACCCCGGCCAGGCATCCGGCCAGCGCGAGCGGGGCGGGCATCAGGCCACCCGGGTACGCATCGCACCAACTGCCCCTCGAGTGGCACTGCTACTGAGCCGGTTGGCCCAGGCCAGACCGGCGAACTGTAAGCCGATGGCGGCAATCGTGCAGCCGGCACCGATGGGGGTGTGTAGCAGTACGGAGACCGGGTCGACGCCGATGCCGAAGCCCAGGGCGATCCCGCCCAGCGGCAGGCCGGCGAGCAGCCACGCGGTGGCCCGTGCCCCGGCTGCCTGTGCTGCGGCGGCAGCCAGGCCCCGGTCCGTCGCCCGGGCGTCGGCCTCGATCCGTTCGAGCAGGTCGGCCAGGGGTGCCCCGGTCTGCTCGGCCAACCGGATCGCCGACCGGGTCAGTGAGGTGATCCGGTCCGTATCGTCATCTTTGGGCAGCGTCGCCGCCGGAACCGACTTCGCAGAGGTAGCTACGGAGGCCACCGCAGACGTCACCAGGGGCGGCTGGGAAATCGTCCCTGGTACCGGTAGACCGGCGCGCAGGTCGGCGGCGAGCGCGGACAGACCATCGAGTTGGCGGCGGCGTTGCTGTGCCGCGAGCCGTAGCTTCTGCCGCCGCAGCACCATCCCCACGGCGAGCCCGGTATAGGCGGCCACTGCTATCGACGCGACCGGACCGCCCAGCCAGGCCCCGACACCTCCACCGAACACCAGGGCCGAAATCGTGGTCCGGCGAGGCGAGGCGGCGAGCTGCCCGAGCGACATCCACTGTCGACCAACGTGAATCCGCCGGTCGATGCGAGTTTGCCGGTCGGCGCTTCTGCGCTGGTCAGCGCTCCTCTGGTCGGGCTGCGGTTCGATGATGGCGCGTCGGCGGGCTCGGCTGGAACCAACCGGCCACCCGGCGACCAGCGCGGCACCGAGCAGGCAGGACACGAGCAGCCACAGGTTCGCTGTCACGAGTCCGGCCCGGTCGGTCGGGCAGCTGTCGGCAAGGCTGGTCGGGTAACGGTCAACAGTCGTGGCACCGGCACGCCCCGGTCGGCGATGAGTCGAGCCAACGCGGTGGCTGCTGGACCGAGACCGTGCCCGCGTTGCCAGGCCGGTACGACGGTGACAAGTCGTTCCGGGCCGGTGGGCAACAGCAGGCAGACCGCCGCCAGTACCCGCCCCTGACGGGAGCGGCGAACCTGTAGCAGCACCTGGAGAGCGGCGGCCACCTGGGCGTGCAGGGCGACCCGGGGCAGTCCACCGAGCAGGCCGAGCGCTTCCAACCGGGCCGGTACGTCGACTGGTGCGTTGGCGTGCAACGTACCGGCCCCGCCGTCGTGGCCGGTGTTCAACGCGGCCAGCAGGTCGACGACCTCCGCCCCTCGGCACTCACCCACCACCAGCCGGTCGGGGCGCATCCGCAACGCCTGCCGCACCAGGTCGCTGAGTCCGATCGAGCCCGCACCCTCCACGTTGGCGGTTCGGGCCTGGAGCCCGACGACGTGTGGATGCACCGGTCGCAGTTCGGCGGCGTCCTCGACCAACACGATCCGTTCGGTGCCCGGGACCAGCCCGAGCAGCGTGTTGAGCAGCGTCGTCTTGCCGGACCCGGTGCCGCCGGTGACCAGGTAGGCCAGGCGAGCGGCCACCACCGCTTCGAGCAGTTCCGCCACCGGTCGGGCCATCGTGCCGTGCTCGACGAGTTCGTCGAGGGTGAACGGCCGCTGCCGGAAGGTGCGAAACGAAAGATAGGGTCCGTCGGTCGCGACCGGAGGTAGTACGGCATGCAACCGGGTGCCGTCGGGTAGCCGCGCGTCGGCGAATGGGGTTCCGTCGTCGAGCCGTCGGCCGCAGGCCGCCACTAGCCGCTGGGCGAGCCGCCGGACGTCGTCGACCGTGCCGAGCGGCACTGCTTCCTGGCGTAGCCCGCCACCTCGGTCGACCCACACCCGGACCCCGTTGACCAGGATGTCGGTGATGTTCGGGTCGGCGAGTAGCGGTGCCAGGGGACCGGCACCCACCAGATCCTGGTGCACTCGGCTGGCGATCCGCAGCACGGTGGTATCCCCCAGTACGGCGGCTCCGGGCTCGGCGCGTACGGCGGAAACGACCGCGGCCGGCGTGAGCACCGTGCCCTCGGCGGCGAATCGGTGCCGGACGCGGGCGGCGATCTCCTGGCTCATGCCGTCTCCGCGATGGTTACCGGAACGCCGGAGAGGTCGGCGACGAGCCGCTGGCACAGGACGGCGAGTGGCCCTCGGCCGGTGACTGCGGGCGCCTCGCCGCGTTCCAGGCCCCGGCACAGGTTGGGCTCCGGCCGGAGTGTGCCGGCCAACGGCAGGTCGAGGGCCTTCGCCACCTCACGGGCCTTCAACCGGCCGGGAGCCGGCCCCCGCACGATCACGGACAGGTTGGCGCAGTGCGGAACGGCGGCGGCCACTACCCGGGCTGCGGCGGCGGTGGCCCGCAACTCGGCCGGTACCAGCACGAAGACCTGATCGGCGGCTTGTAGTGCGATCACGGCTGGGTCGTCGAACTGTCGGGGCAGGTCCACGACGACGAAGTCCCGGCCGCGTCGCCCGGCGTCCATCGTGGCCGCCATCGCCTCCGCTGGCAGGGGCATCAGGTCGCCTCGGTCCCAGGAGAGCATGACCAGGTCACCTCGGCTGGGTAGGGCCTGGACCAGGGCTGGCGCATCCACCCGCCCATCCGCACTGGTGAGCGCTGGCCAGCGAAGCCCCGACAGCTGTTCCCAGCCGAGGACCAGATCCAGACCACCGCCGAGCGGATCGGCGTCGACCAGCAGCGTGCGTAGACCGGCTCGGGCGGCGGTGACGGCGAGACCACCGGCCAGGACACTCGCGCCGGCACCGCCCCGCCCGCCGATTACCGCGATGATCCGGCCACCGGCGGCAACTGTGTTGCCGGTGGTTTCCGCGAACCGGTCCACCAGCCAGGGTTGGGCGGCCGGCAGCATCGCGACATGCTCGGCACCGAGTAGTTCGGCCAGATCCCAGCTCGGGTCTCCCTGTCCGGACCGGCCCACCATGACCACGCGGGGCCGGCGCGGTAGCCGGGCCCGTAGGCAGGCCTGGGTCTGGTCGGATCCGACCAGTACCAGCGGCGCGGCGGCCCACCGTGAGCGGGCGGCGGGCGGATCGGGTGCCACCTCGACTTCGGTGCCGCCAGCCGCGGCGAGTCGTAACAGTTCGTCGAGCAGGTCATCGTCCGAGGTCAACACCAGGGGCAGGCGCGAAACCGACGGAACGGAGGTACGGGACGGCATCACTGCCTCCAACGGGGCGGCGGGTACGGGTCACCGCCACACCGTGCCGCGCGAAAAACCTGCTCGGGGGACCCAACTGCGCGGCTGTGGATAACCGAACCGCCTGTGGAAAACCCCCATCGGACAAATGGATCTGCTATGAAATTCCCTCATGCAGTGACAAAACGGGCACGCGAAGAGGCGGCCCGCGCAATAGCTCGCCCAGATTCGGGTACCCGTGGCGCGGAGGCAGACGGAGTTTCGCTAGTTGATCAGTCGCCACCGCCCGTGGCGGCACGGGGAGGAGAATCCGTCATGGCACAAGCCACCAGCACCGTCGTCCTGGAGCCGGCCGCACAGGAAGTGGTCCGGATGACGGCCCAACCGCCGTTCCTGTTCCAAATTCCACCGGTTCAGGGGCGAGCCAAGCTCGACGAGATCCAGTCCGGCCAGGTCAGCCAACCGGACGTCGACCTTGAGGACATGACGATTCCGGGTGGACCGACCGGTCAGGTGCGGGTCCGGGTCGTCTGGCCCAAGGGGCAGCAGGCCGGTGGAGCAAGCGGACTGCGCAACCGGGTACGGGCAGTGGCGCAGGACGTGATGCGACCCGATGGCTCACGCAACCCGCAACCGGTCGTCCTCTACCTACACGGGGCGGGCTGGGTGTTCGGTGACTTCCACACCCACGAGCGGCTCGTCCGGGAAATCGCGACGCAGGCCAACGTCGCCGTGGTCTTCCCGGAGTACAGCCGCGCCCCGGAGGCACAGTTCCCGGTCGCGTTGGAGGAGTGCTACACGGTCGCGCAATGGATCGTGGACAACGGTGCGGCGCACGGCTTGGACGCCTCCCGGATGGCGATCGCTGGCGACTCCGTCGGCGGAAACATGGCCACCGTCCTCACGATGATGGCCAAGCAGCGAGGCGGCCCGAAGTTCATGGAACAGGTGCTGTTCTATCCGGTCACCGACGCCAATTTCGACACCGGCTCCTACCGGGAGTTCGCCGAAGGCTACTACGTGGGCCGGGAACTCATGATGTGGTTCTGGGACCAGTACCTGCCCGACACCAACCGGCGGTCCAACCCGATGGCGTCACCGCTACAGGCCAGCATGGACCAGCTCACCGGGCTACCACCGGCGCTGATCATTACCGATGAGGCGGACGTCCTGCGGGACGAAGGCGAGGCGTACGCCAGCAAGTTGCGCCAGGCCGGCGTACCGGTCACCGAGGTCCGCTACCAGGGCATGATCCATGACTTCGTCATGCTCAACGCGTTGGCCGACAGCCCACCGGCCCGACAGGCCACCAGTCAGGCCGCGATGTCCCTGCGGGACACCCTGCACAAGCCTTGACCTGCCCAAATCCGTACCCGATCCGAACGACACCCGGTCAGCCACCTCCGGCTGGCCGGGCCGGTCGTATACCGGCCGGGTCCACTCCGTCTAGAAGGGCTCTACGCCGTGCTCCGCGTACGCGTTCGCGCCCCGGCTGCGGGCATCGCAGGCGGTACGGATTCGGCGGGCGAGGCGATCGGGGACGTACCCGTCGAGCGCCTCGGGCGCGACGAAACGCCACTCGTTGAGTTCGTCGTCCGCGAAGGTGATCCGTTGCTGGTCCACTTCACTGAGGGTGCCGGCGTCGAAGATGAAGAGGAGCTTGTCGCCGTCGTTGGGAGCAGGCGCCCAGTCGACGACGAGCATGGGGCCGATATCGACGGTGAGGTCGAGTTCCTCTTGAATCTCCCGGATGCAGGCGACCCGGGGTGATTCGCCAGGTTCTACGTGGCCGCCGGGGATTTCCCAGTGGTTCACGTAGGTGGGCTTGACGAGGAGCACGCGACCTTCGGTGTCGAAGAAGAGTGCGCCTGCGGCGACGCGCGGGGTTGCCACGGGCGGCATCTCGTTGGTCGTCACCCGAGCAGAGTAGACGCACTCTGATCGATCGAACACGTTCAGGCAGCGGCGGCGGTACGACCAACCCCAGGTAGCTGTCGCTTGACTTCAACCGAACTTCAGATTGAAAACTCCCGCGCATGACGAGTTCTGCCCTCGACGAGGCATACGAACGGGTGCGCCACACCGGCCCGGAGCGGAATGGTTGGCTATCCAACCACGCCCCCATGGCGGTGGAGGCCCTGGTCCACCGCGGCCACGAGCGGGCAGTTCACCGATGGATTGATGGCTACGCGGACAAGCTGGAAGAGCGACCACGAGGTATCCGACCCATCCCGAGTGATGAATGGCGTGATCCGCTCGGCGACCCGGTTCGTACCGGCGACTGGCTTAACTATTTCGAGCGCGAGTTGGCCGGCGAACCTTGGCGGGAAGTGCTGGTCCGGTGGTGGCCACGTCTGTTACCTGGCATAGCCGCTGGCGCGACCCACGGAGTCATCCGGGTCGGCCACGCCATACGCGCGCTGCTCGACGAGGAGACCGAGCCGCGTGTCGCCGAACTCGGTCAGGGGCTGGCCTACTGGGCCGCCCGGTGGCAGCCCCTCGCACCACCCGGCGCCGGACCGTACCCGACGACCGACGCCCGGTCCGCGCTCGACGCAGTACCCCGCGTACCCGATCAGCGGTCCGGCATCCGAGCCCGCCTCGCTCAACTAGCCGACCTGCCCCTGTGGCCGACAGCAGCCGGCGCAGTGCCCGGCGACAACAAGGACGACGTGCCGACACGGCTCGCGGGCATCGTCGACGCCGCCGTCATCCGGCACGGCAGCCACGGGTACGCCAGCCCGGTCATGCTCGTCCACGCCGCCACCGCGCCGAACGCGGTCCTGCGCGCCTTGCCCGCTCTACCGTCAACGCTCTGGGCACCGAGTCTCGCCGCCGCCTGGGCGGCAACAGCTGCGGTCACCGCCGCCTACGCCCCGACCGAGGCGCGGCCCATCTCACCCGCCGGCATCAACCTAAGCCTTGATGAAGTCATGCGCGGGGCAACCGAAACCGGAGACGCGCACGCGATCAAGTTCATTGACACCTTGAGCGACACGTACCTGCGCTCTGGAGATCCCGCCCTGCTCGCCGTCGCCGCGCAATCCATCGAGGAGATCGCCGCCGACTAACGAACCTGCGCCGACTGTCGTGCCAGCCACGAGCAGCGGCTCTCTGAGAAGGGCTGGGTTCAGGGCGGAGCCCCGAGGCTCTCAGTACCCCTGAGCTGGGCGGGAACGATCCCAGAGAAGGAGACGACCCCCGTCGGGGGGAGACGGGGGTCGCCTGTGAGGTTCGGCTCCGGGGGGGTCGAGCCGAACCGCTCAGCGGTCGCGGGGGGATGCAACCGCCGAGGGTCTGCCCAGACACAGGATCAGGTGAAACCGTGTCGTAAATACAAGCATGCCTGAGTCGAGCTGTATACGTCGAGTGGCGTTAACTCCACACCCTGCGAAAATGAGGAAATTTCGTGTGATCGCCATCACCGCTCAACTGACCGGCGGATCAGGATCGGCAGGCCAGCAAGGTGCGCGGGTGACCCCGCGCACCAGCCGACGATAGACCATCCGGCTAGACTTTCGCGCCGTGGGCCGAAGCGCCGCTTTCTTCGATCTAGATAAGACCGTCATCGCCAAGTCGAGCGCCTTGGCATTCGGACGGCCGTTCTACCGGGATGGTCTGATCACCCGGCGGGACGTGGTCAAGTCCGCCTACGCCCAGCTGATGTTCCGGCTGGGCGGCACGGACGAGCAGACGATGGCGCGTACCCGCGACTATCTGGCTGCCCTCTGCAAGGGCTGGCAGGTGGATCAGGTCCGCCAGATCGTCGCGGAGACACTCCACGAGCTGATCAACCCCTACGTGTACGCCGAGGCCGCCGCCCTCATCGAGGAGCATCAGGCCGCCGGTCGGGACGTGGTCCTGGTCTCCGCCTCCGGCGAGGAGATGGTGCGACCGATCGGCGAGCTACTCGGGATCACCGACGTGATCGCCACCCGGATGACGGTGGACGACGACGGGCGCTACAGCGGCGAGGTGGAGTTCTACGCGGCCGGCCCGAGCAAGGCCGAGGCCGTACACGAACTGGCCAAGGAGCGGGGCTACGACCTGGCGGACTCGTACGCCTACTCCGACTCGGTCAGTGACCGGCCGCTGCTGGAGTGCGTCGGTCATCCCACCGCAGTCAACCCGGACCGGCCGCTACGCAAACTGGCCACCGAGAACGCCTGGCCGGTACTGGAGTTCCGGCACCCCATTCCGCTGGGTCGACGGCTGCGGGAGCGGCCGGCCGTGCCAGTGGCGGCAGCCGCCATCGGGGTCGGGGTCGGCGTGGCGATCGGCATCGCCTGGTACGGCCGCCACCGCCGCACCAGGGCCACCACCGCCTGACCGGTCACCACCTCTGGGGGCCGGTTTACACCACCTCTGGGGCCGTTGACCGCCTCTGGGGCCGATGACCGCCCCTATGGGAGCACTGCCGAGGGGCAGGGCGGGTCAGCTGGCGGCGAGGGTTTCGTCGCCGATCAGGGTGATCTGCTCCGCCCCGATCTCCACGGCCGTCATGTAGTGCCGCAGCCATGATCGAAGCCCGTCCGGGGTGCCGGTGGCGAAGGCGCCAGCCGCGCCGACGTACTCCGGCTCACGCTCATGATGCCCCACGTCGACGGCGACCAGACCGCGCGGATCGAACCCGGTGGAGAGCAGGGTGAGTCGGGCGGCGGCCCGCGCCACCACCCCGGACGGCCCGGCGAACGGCCGCAGCGCCAGCAGTTCGCCGTGCACCACCGCGGCCAGGATCAACGGCGACGTCTTCGTCCCTCCGGCCACCAGGTCGGCCAGGCCGTCGAGGCGGACGCTGATCGCCTGGTCCGCGACCGGCCCAAGGGCGTCCTCGGCCACTGGCCGGCCGAGCACCTCCTCGCTGATCGTTCCCCGGGCGGCGAGGGTGTGCAGCTTGGCGAGCACCTGTCGGGGTGCCCTGGGCCACAGGTCGGCCAGGCTGGGCAGCGCCCCGGCGACCCGCAACGCCCCTTGGAGCACCGGGTCGGTGACCGTACCGGCGCGCACCGTCTCGCGCTCGTGGGCGTACCCCTCCAGGGCGGCGCTGGCCACGGCGGAGCGCAGGCTCACCTCGGCCGCGACCTGGCCGCCGTGCCGGCGTAACGCGCGGTGCCGCAGCGCCTGGTCGACCCGGTCGCGGGCCCGCTCGACGGCGGGTCCGATGTCGGTGAGGGTGAGCAGCGGGGCGAGTGGATCGGTGGTCACGGTGACCACGCTAGCGACCTCCGACCGGCCAGCGCTCAGCAGCGGCCATTCGGCGCGTCAGCGCAGCCCCGTCCTGGCCAACACTCGCCCCGACCAGGGCCGCACCGTTAGCCTTCCTACCCGAGACATACGTCACTGTGACGCAGGAGGAGCCCCCACACCATGAGCGAGACCCTGGCAAATCTGCTGCAGGAGACACGGGAGTTCCCGCCGCCGGCCGCGCTCGCCGCCGAGGCCAACGTCACCGCCGAGGCGTACGAGGAGGCGGCCGCCGACCGGCTCGCCTTCTGGGCGAAGCAGGCCGGGCGGCTGACCTGGGCCACCGGGTGGGACCAGGTCCTCGACTGGTCGAACCCGCCGTTTGCCAAGTGGTTCGTCGGTGGGCAGCTCAACGTCGCCTACAACTGCCTGGACCGGCACGTCGAGGCCGGGCTTGGCGACCGGGTGGCGATCCACTGGGAGGGCGAGCCGGGCGACACCCGCACCATCACGTACGCCGACCTGCTGCGGATGACCAGCCAGGCGGCCAACGCGTTGACCGACCTCGGCGTGACCTCGGGTGACCGGGTGGCGATCTATCTGCCGATGATCCCGGAGGCGGCGGTCGCGATGCTGGCCTGCGCCCGAATCGGGGCGACGCACAGCGTGGTCTTCGGTGGCTTCTCCGTCGACGCGCTGACCAACCGGATCCAGGATGCCAGCGCCAAGGTGGTGATCACCGCTGACGGTGGCTACCGGCGGGGCAAGCCCTCGGCGCTGAAGCCGACCGTGGACGACTCGGTGGCCAACTGCCCGACGGTCGAGCACGTCCTGGTGGTCCGCCGTACCGGCCAGGAGGTCGCCTGGACCGACAAGGACCGGTGGTGGCACGAGACGGTGGAGACCGCCGCCGAGCGGCACGAGGCGCAGCCGTTCGACGCCGAGCACCCGCTGTTCATCCTCTACACCAGCGGTACGACCGCTCGCCCGAAGGGCATTCTGCACACCACCGGCGGTTATCTGACCCAGACGTCGTACACGACGCACGCGGTCTTCGACCTGAAGCCGGAGACCGACGTCTACTGGTGCACCGCCGACATCGGCTGGGTGACCGGGCATTCCTACATCGTGTACGGCCCGCTCTCCAACGCCGCCACCCAGGTGATGTACGAGGGCACCCCGGACACCCCGCACAAGGGCCGGTTCTGGGAGATTGTCGACAAGTACCGGGTGAGCATCCTCTACACCGCGCCGACCCTGATCCGCACCATGATGAAGTGGGGCGATGAAATCCCGGCCGGCTACGACCTGTCGTCGCTGCGTCTGCTCGGCAGCGTCGGTGAGCCGATCAACCCGGAGGCCTGGATCTGGTACCGGCAGCACGTCGGCCGGGGCGAACTGCCGATCGTGGACACCTGGTGGCAAACCGAGACCGGCGCGATGATGATCTCGCCGCTGCCCGGGGTGACCGCCGCCAAGCCGGGTAGCGCCATGTCACCGCTGCCCGGGATCAGCGCCGACGTGGTGGACGACCAGGGCGAGTCGGTGCCCAACGGGGGCGGCGGCTATCTGGTCCTGAACGAGCCGTGGCCGTCGATGCTGCGCACCATCTGGGGTGACGACGAGCGGTTCATCGACACCTACTGGTCCCGGTTCGAGGGCCGTTACTTCGCCGGGGACGGCGCGAAGAAGGACGCCGACGGTCACATCTGGCTGCTGGGCCGGGTCGATGACGTGATGCTGGTGTCGGGGCACAACATCTCGACCACGGAGGTGGAGTCGGCGCTGGTGTCGCACCCGTCGGTGGCGGAGGCGGCCGTGGTGGGGGCGACCGACCCGACCACCGGTCAGGCGATCGTCGCGTTCGCGATTCCGCGGGGGCATGTGGACACCGCTGGCGAGGCCGGTGAGGCGCTGACCGCGGAGTTGCGTAACCACGTCGCCAAGTCACTGGGGCCAATCGCCAAGCCCCGCCAGATCATGCTGGTTCCGGAGCTGCCCAAGACCCGCTCCGGCAAGATCATGCGCCGGCTGCTGCGGGACGTGGCAGAGCACCGGTCACTCGGTGACGTCACCACGCTTCAGGACTCGTCGGTGATGGAGCTGATCTCGTCCGGCATGGGCGCGGGTAAGTCCGACGAGGACTGACCGATCAGTACGGTGAGCTGGGTGGGTCCGGACGGACCCACCCAGCGGCGTTTGTGGGTATTGACCGCATCGGACCGGTCCGGTAGTTGACCGACTACCCGCCGAATGTGACATAGAGGGCGTGCGTGAACAAGATCTTGCAATAACCCGACGCGCATACTTCCCAGCGATCCCGCCAGTGTCTAGGTTTCACATTGATCCCCGCAATGGGGTCGATCTTTCCGACCCATACTGCCGTTGGGTCGGTCACCTAACACCGGAGGTACCACGTGCGCAAAGTCGCAGTGGGGCTGCTCGGGCTCACGCTGACAGCGACGGCCGCAACGTTCGGTCCGGCCGCCTCTGCCGCACCCCCCGTAGACGCGCCAGCCGCAGCCCCGTCGACTTCCAAGGCGAAGCACTCGGACGAACTGCCCAACCCGCTTGAGACCAAGCGGCGCGCCCTGCGCGAGCAGGGTCTCACCGACGTCCTCACCGGACGCTCCACGCCGGAGAAGCGGAACGGCAGCACCGTCGTCAAGGTCGGCGAAAAGGTCACCGGAAACGCGCCTGGTGCGCGTGTCGCGGGCGGCAAGCAGACCCAGGACCAGTACGTCGAGTTGGGCCGGGAAAAGACCGACCGAATCTTCGTCATCCTGACCGAGTTCGGCAACGAGCGGCACCCTTCCTACCCGGACAAGGACACCGACCCGGACACCCCGGGGCCGGTTCGCTTCGACGGTCCGCTGCGCAACGAGATCCCCGCGCCGAACCGCGCGGTGGACAACTCGACCGTGTGGCGGTCGGACTACAACGCCGACTACTACCGCAACCTGTACTTCGGCACGGGTGAGGGCGAGGAGTCGCTGAAGCAGTACTACGAGTCCCAGTCGTCCGGTCGCTACAGCGTCGACGGCACCGTCACCGACTGGGTGAAGGTCCGGTACAACGAGGCCCGCTACGGCCGTTCCGGTGACTTCGCCAACCAGGACCCGGCGGTTTGCGCCTCAAACACCTGCACCAACATGTGGGCGCTGGTGGCTGACGCGGCCAACCAGTGGGTCGCCGACCAGCAGGCGGCCGGTCGTACCGACGAGCAGATCGCCGCCGACATGCGGTCCTTCGACGAGTGGGACCGTTACGACTACGACGGCGACGGCAACTTCAACGAGCCGGACGGCTACATCGACCACTTCCAGATCGTCCACTCCGGTGGCGACGAGGCGGACGGTGACCCGTGGCAGGGCGAGGACGCCATCTGGAGCCACCGCTGGTACGCCTTCGTGAACAGCGCCGGCATCACCGGTCCGGCCCACAACCTGGCCGGTGGTACGCAGATCGGCAACACCGGCATCTGGATCGGTGACTACACGGTGCAGCCGGAGAACGGCGGCCGGAGCGTCTTCTACCACGAGTACGCGCACGACCTCGGTCTGCCGGACGACTACAACAACATCAACGGCGGGGACAACAACAACGAGCACTGGACCCTGATGGCCCAGAGCCGGCTCCGCGACAAGACCGACGGCGGCATCGGCGAGCGCGGTGGCGACCTCGGCGCGTGGAACAAGCTGCAGCTCGGTTGGCTCGACTACGAGGTGGTCGTACCGGGCCAGAACCGTACGCTGACGCTTGGCCCACAGGAGTACAACTCGGCCAAGCCGCAGGCTGCCGTGGTGGTGCTGCCGCAGCGGGAGTACACGTTCGACCACGGTGCACCGGCGGAGGGCTCGAAGCAGTTCTTCTCCGGCAACGAGGACGACCTGAACAACTCGATGTCCCGGACCCTGGACCTCACCGGGAAGACCAGTGCGTCGCTCTCGCTGAAGGGCCGCTACGCCATCGAGCAGGACTACGACTACTTCTACTTCGAGACGTCGGTGGACGGCGGCTCGACCTGGACGGCGATGCCGTTCTCGATCAACGGGCAGCCGGCTCCGACCGACCCGGCCGGCCGGCCGGCGCTCGGCGGTAGCAGCGATGGTCAGTGGTACGACCTGAACGTGCCGCTGGACTCCGTGGCTGGTCAGGTGGTGCAGTTCCGGTTCCGCTACTACACCGACGGCGGGGTGTCCGAGGGTGGCTTCTTCGGTGACGCCGTCACGGTGACCGCCGACGGCCAGCCGCTATTCTCGGACGGCTTCGAGGCCGGCACGGATGGTTGGAACCTGAACGGCTTCACGGTGGTGGAGCAGTCGTACACCCAGCTGTACGACAACTTCTACATCGCGGGTCACCGCTCGTACGTCGGGTACGACAAGTACCTGAAGACCGGTCCGTACTTCTTCGGCTACCAGAACACCCGGCCGGACTACGTGGACAACTACGCCTACCAGACGGGTCTGCTGATCTCGTACTGGAACACGCGGTACTCGGACAACGACACGTTCGAGCACCCAGGCGAGGGTCGCAACATGATCATCGACTCGCACCCGCAGCCGCTCTACAACCTGACCGGCCAGCCGTGGCGGGCTCGGGTCCAGGTCTACGACGCGCCGTTCAGCCTGCGTAAGGCCGACTCGATGACCCTGCACATCAACGGTCGGCCGAACTACGTGCGTGGCCAGGCCGCGCAACCGCTGTTCGACGACACCAAGCAGTACTGGTACTCGCAGCTGCCGAACCACGGCGTCAAGCTGCCGGCCACCGGCACCAAGATCCGGGTGCTGGACGAGAACGGTACCTCGATCAAGATCCGGATCTACTGATCCCGGCTGACTGATCGGTCGCGGCGCCCGGGGAGGGCTTACCTCCTCGGGCGCCGCTTCGTTGTGGGCAATGTGTTAGCCGCGAGACTCGGGACGCGGGACGGGAACCGTTCGGCCGCCGCCTCGCGTCGAAGTAGGGTGCCTGACGTGACGCAATGGACTCTCCTGCGTACCGGCGGACCACTGCTGGTGCCGATGACGCTGGCCCTGCTGATGTCCGGCTGCGCTACCACCGAGCCCGACAACGACACCGCTGGCCAGCCGTCACCACCTGCGGCAACCGCCAGTGCGGCCGCCACGCCCACCACCGTCCCCACCCCGACGGTCCGGCCGTCCGGGGCGTCCCCGTCCGTCCCACCGAAGAAGCCGACCGACGAACAGGCCACCGACCGGATCGCGGGGCGGGTCACCCGGGGTGGTTCCGGCCCGTGCTATGGCGTGGTCACCGACGATGGCAAGGAATACGCCCTGTACGGAAGCGACGTCGGAACGTTGCAGGTCGACAGCTTCGTCCGAGTAACGATCGCCCCCCTGCTCCTACGCATCAGCTGCGGACCGGGCACCCATGCGAGCATCGTGGAGCTCAGCGTGGTCCGGTAGCCGGCCAAAACCCATTCGAAAATGCCATTCGAGGGTCGAAACCGGGTGGTGTCCCGGAAGAATCCCTGATCACTGCCGCCTAGGGGGCACTACCACCCGCCCCCGCGCCTAGGCTGTGCCAATGACCGAGCAGCGAGGCGGCCGTAGGAGGCCCGTCGTCGACGAGTCCTGCGTACTGGTGGACGGCCCGTGGCAGCACCGTTTCGTCGGCGCCAATGGTAGCCGCTTCCACGTCGTCGAGGCGGGTACCGGCCCCCTGGTGCTCTTCCTGCACGGCTTTCCCGAGTTCTGGTGGGCCTGGCACGAAATGCTGCCGGCCGTCGCGGACGCCGGTTTCCGCGCCGTCGCGGTCGACCTGCGCGGCTACGGCGCCAGCGACAAACCACCCCGGGGGTACGACGGGTACACGCTGGCCGCCGACATCGCCGGCCTGATCCGTGGGCTGGGTGAGCGTACGGCGACAGTGGTGGGGACCGGCTCCGGCGGCATGATCGGCTGGACGACGGCCGCCTTCCATCCCAAGCTGGTACGGCGGCTGGTGGTCCTCGGCGCTCCCCACCCACTGCGGCTACGGGCTGCCCTCTTCTCCGACCCGCGCGGACAGTTCACCGCCTCGACCCCGATGTTGAAGTTCCAGATTCCCCGCTACGAGCACACGTTGACCCGGGACAACGCTGCTCTCGTCGGCGAGTACCTACACCGCTGGGGTGGCCAGGACTGGGTCTCCAGCGCGTCGTTCGACAGCTACGCCGCCCGGTGCCGGGAAGCCATCCAGATTCCGCAGGCGGCGTTCTGCGCGATGGAGGGTTACCGGTGGGCCTTCCGGTCGGTCCTACGGCTGCACGGCTACCGGTTCGTACGACTGATGCAGCAGCCGCTGGTCACGCCGACCCTGCAACTACATGGAAAGGTCGACGAGGCTTCGCTACCGCGTACCGCCCAGGGATCCGGTCGCTACGTCTCCGCCCCGTACGAGTGGCGGTTGCTCGACGGCGTCGGCCACTTTCCGCACGTCGAGGCCCCCGACCTGGTGCTCGGGGAAATCCTGCGGTGGACCAAGTCCTGAGTCGGACCCGACTGGTGCTGGAACCGTGCAGTCCCCGCGTCTGCTGCCGCGCTCCGGGGGCCAGTGCCTCGCACGTGCTCCCACCCCGGCCGACGGTCAGACCCGTTGCTCGCGCACCTCGGTCACCTCGTGCGCCGGGGCCCACCCCTGGTAGACGCCGAAGTCGAACTCTTCCAGCCCCATCGACTGGGCGATCGGCCAGCGGCCCCCGGTGTATTCGACCCGGAGCCAGGACTCGTGTGCGCCGAGCACGATGAACGGCTGCCCCTGCCAGGAGCAGATGGTACGCACGTACGCGAGGTCGTCGACCTCGGTGGCGGGCACCAGCCGGACGAACCGGCCAGGCCGGATCTCGGCGAAACCATTACCCGGTTCCGGCTGGTAGATCCGTACCTGGTCGCCGTCGGGGCTGGCCTCGTATTCCCGGCCCTGCCAGCGGGCCATGTAGCCGTCGCGCATCAGTCTTCCCCGTCGCGCATCAGTGGCGCCCGTCGTCCATCAGTCTTGCTCGACCCGTTGCCAGTGGCAGACATCCATGTCCAGGGTCGCCACCAGGGTTTCCGTGCCGTCCGCGCCGAGCCGCCGCAGCTCGGTGCCATGGGGCAGCCGAGCACTGTCCACCTTGAACTCGGCGACCACGTCGCTGCTCTCGCCCGGGGCGAAACCGTTGCCTCGGAAGGGAGCCCGTTCGATGACCCAGCCCTCCATCGCCCGCATGGCCACCTCACTCTGGCCGCCGTACGGGATCCGGTAGAGGCTCGGCCGGTAGGCCGGCCAGCGCAGCACGTAGATTTCGTCCGCGTCACGCGAGAACGGTGACCCAGGGTAGTTGAGGCCGAGTGCGGCGTGGAGCTTGGCCGGGGTGTCCAGGTGGGCAACCTCGGAGACCCGATGCAGGAAACCCGAGACCCGGTCGTAGCCCCGATCCAGATAGAGGGCGATCTGGCTGGGCGCGATGACCTTCTGCATCATTTGCGGACGGTTCGGGTCCTCCCGGACCGGCGCGTACGACGACCGTGGCTCGGTCTTCTCGGCGGCCGGCGGCGCGGCGGGCTCGACAGTCGTGCCGTCGTCGTCCCCGAGCCCCAGCTCAGCCGCCCAGTTGGCGAGCGCGACGATCTGCGCGCCGGGCAGCTTGGCCCCGACCGGGGTGCCGGGGTTGACCGCGAACGACCAGTCGTTGTCCGGCCACCGACGGATCAGTCGGACGAACTTCTCGCCGATGGTCTCCACCGGATCGGAAACATGGTCGGCGAGTCGCTCCGGTGAGGTGAACACCACCACATAGGTCTCGCCGTCGATCCGCTCGGTGTGCCAGTCGAAGCCGGCGTCGCCGGGCTGACTTCCGGGCAGGGACAGTGCCGAGACCGGTAGCAGCACCTTGGCCAGCAGAAGGGTGGAGAGGAAGGTGTCGGTGCTGCCGTTGCCCACCGCCTCCAGCAGACTCCGTTCGACGTCGTTGGCGGGGACGAAGTCCGGCGGGAGCGACGTCGAACTCGCTGTGGTGGGCGGTTCCGGTTCGAGGCTGGCCGGTGCCGGCTGCTCGACGACGGGGTCTGCGGCGGCGTCGACATCCGGCAGCATGCTCGTGGCCTCGTCGACCGCAGGCGTCAGCTCGACCCTGGCGTCATCGACGGCAGCAGCCCAAGCCGGTTGTTCGACGGCAGCGGCCCAAGCCGGCGGATCGACGGCAGCCGGAGATGGCGGGTCGGCGGTGGCCTGAGCCGGTGGGTCGGCGGTGGCCTGAGGCGGTGGCACCTTCTCGAAGAGTGAGCGTTCTGGACGTGGCCTTTCGCTCTGGTCCGGTATGGCCGTTGTGGGCGCGGCCAATCCGGTGGGGGCCGCCCCGGGCGTCGGGTCGACTGGGAAGTTCCAGCTCGGCTCCGGCTCCGGCTCGATCCTCGGCTCCGGCTCGGTCCTCGGTTCGGGTGGTCGGGTGGTCGACCGGTTGGCCGCTGCGTACCACCCGGAGAACTCGGTCTCCGGCGCGTGGGACGTGGGCGCGGTCTCCGGTGTGGGTGGGGGCGCGCCGCTGTCGCTGCTGACCGGGGTCGGACCGGGAAGGTCCGGAATCCAGGGTGACGATTGATTGTCGATGGCGGCGAAACCCGGTGGTGGCGGCGGCGACACCGACGGTGATGTGGCTGGTGGCGGTGCCGCCGGCGACACCGGCGGAGATGAGGACGGCAGGGGCGCTGGGGACGGCGGCAAGGCCATCGGCGCGCCGGGCCCGAGCGGCGCGGCGCGCGGTGGGACGGCTGCGGTGGCCCGGGCACGGGCCAGGGTCTCGGCCCGATCCAATCGGGCTCGGGCCCCCATGGTGCGACCCGGCAACCGGACATCGCCCCGGGCAAGTTGCGACACGAACCAGGCTGGCAGGTAACCCTCGACCGGCAGCCCTGGGTTGACCGCGAGCCACCACTCCAGGTTGGGCCAGTCACTGGCCAACTCGTAGTAGTGGATCCTGCGCGTCGGGCCGGCGTTCTCGCCGAGGCAGGCCCGCTGGGCGGGGCCCGAAGTGAACGCCAGTACGTGGGTGCGCCCATTGGTGGTCCAGGTGCCCCAGCCGGATGGCTGCCCGGAAAGGGTTTGCGCGGATACCGGCAGAAGAAGTTCGGTACGGGAAAGAATCTGGAAATAGAGTTCCTGATCATTTGCCCGTAGGGCGTCCCGCATCGCGGCCTCGGCCTCGGTGGCCGGCTCCCAGTTGGTCACGGCCACCCCCTTTCGCCGAACAGGCCACAGGTATCGCGTACAACCTACAAGGTGGACCCAAGATCACAATGACAGGCCAACGGCGGGTGCCGCGGTCGGCTGTCCGCCGATAACATCCGGTCTCGGACCCGACACGATCCGAAAGGCAGAGCATGCCTCGCCGGAAAGCACAGATCGCGCTCACCACCGCAATGATCGTCACATCGGTGCTGCCCAGCGGCATACTAGCCACGCCGGCAGCGGCCCGACTCGCCGCCCCGGGCTGCACCTCGCCGTTGGCACCGGTCGAACCGGTCACCGAACTCCCCTGGGCGCAGCAGCGCTACCTGCCGGATCGTCTGGCCCCGCTGGCCACCGGGGCCGGGGTGACCGTGGCCGTGATCGACTCGGGCGTCGACAAGCGGCACGCTCAGCTCCGCGGCCGAGTTCTCCCCGGCACTGACTACCTGGATCAAAGCCAGGACGGCAACCTCGACTGCGCCGGGCACGGCACCGCCGTCGCGAGCATCATCGCGGCCACCGAACAGGAGGGTGTCAGGTTCCGAGGGCTCGCGCCGCAGGCCAAGATCCTTCCGGTACGGATCAGCGAGCAGCAGATCATCGAGGGCCGGGAATCGGGGCGTACCGTCACGGCGGCACAGTTCGCCCAGGCCATCCGCTGGGCGGTGAATCACGACGCCACCGTGCTCAACCTCTCCGTGGTGCTCTACGAAGACAACCGGGCGGTACGGGAGGCGATCGCCTACGCCGTCGAGAAGGACGTGGTGGTGGTCGCCGCCGCCGGAAACCTGCACGACAACGGTGATCCCCGCCCCTACCCTGCCGCGTACGACGGGGTCCTCGGCGTAGGCGCGATCGGTGCCGACGGGAACCGGGCACCGTTCTCCCAGGTCGGGTCGTACGTCGACGTCGTCGCGCCGGGTGGCGGGGTGTTGGCGGCGGCCCCCGGGCGGGGACATCGCAAGCAGGAGGGCACCAGCTACGCCGCGCCGTTCGTGTCGGCGACCGCTGCCCTGGTCCGTCAGTACTGGCCGAGGCTCACCGCGGCCCAGGTGATTGAGCGGATCCTCGCCACCGCTGACCCGGCCCCGGCCGGTGAGCACAGCACGGCGTACGGCCGGGGGGTGTTGAACCCGTATCGGGCGGTGACGGACACCGGGGCGGTGGGCAATCCGCAACCGGCTCACGCGTTGCCCGCACAACAGGTCGACCCGGTGGTGGTCGCCCAGGAGGAACGACGCGGGACCGCTCAGCGCCGGGCGCTGTGGCTGGCCGGCATCGCCGGTGCGGTCGCCTTCCTGGTGCTGCTGCTGGCTGTGGTGCTGCCGCGCGGGGCACGCCGACGGTGGCGGCCCGCTGGGCCGACGGAGACGACGAAGCTCCCACCCACATCGTGAACCGGTCCGGCTGAGCCGGGCTGCCCGGCGACACCGGTCGAGTGTTGCCGGGCCGGTCGACGACCGAGTGGGAGCCTCGCCGGTCGCGCCTAGCCGGAGAACAACTGGGTGTTCCGCTTCTCCGTACTGCGATATTCGATGACTGATTCGTCCACTGCCAGTTTGATGTCGCGAAGCATGGTCTTCAGGTCGTTCGAGGCCGACCGCCACCGGGCCTGCCGCTCGGCGTACGCCTGCTGGGCGTCGCCTTCCCAGCTGGCGACCAGCGGAGCGGCATCCTGCTCCAGCTGGCTGAGCTGGGCGTCGAGCGTATTCAGCGCCCGCTGGATGTCCCCGCTGGCCTTTTCCAGGGCCGGCAGCTTGACGACGAGTTGGTCGCTCATGGTCTTCCCTCCCCGTTCTGTCCGCTACAGCGGAAGTTGAATGCCACCACGGTTGGTGTTGGCCACCCGACTGGCCGCGTCGGTGTCGGTCGAGTCGTACTGCCGGCCGGCGGTACGGATCGCCCCGGCCGTCTGCCGCAGGGCGTCGTGAATCGCCCGCTGGTCCTGCTCCCACGCCATCTTGACCTGCTCGAACGAGCGGCCGCCGCTGCCCTGCCACTCGGTCTGTAGCGCCGCCAGCTCGGTCATCAGGCCGCTGAGCATCTTCTGTAGCGCCTCGTCCGCCCTGTCGAACTTCGCGGCAGTCTGCGCCATCACCGCGGCGTCTGCTGCTACCACGACGTCACCCCGTTCCCTCCATACTGCGTCGCGCACGTCCCGACGGTGCCCACTGACCACTATGGACCACGGCGTACACCGTGTCTTCGCTGGGTCGCACAACGTCACGAACAATTCCGGATGACGGTAACCGGCCGACACCACTCTGGGTAGTCCCGTCCGGACACTAATGCGCGGGCGGGCAACAGCTTCACTCCTGGGTGGCCGGTGACCGGGCCGCCTCCGGATCGAGTGGCTTCCCATCGGGGACCAGCGTCACCAGGTTCGCCGGCAGGCGCATCGGCTGTGTCTGCCCGTACCCCAGCATCGCCAACACCTCGGCCCCGCTCACCGCATGCCGCCGCCCCAGGTCGGTGACCACTGAGATCGCGCCGCCGCTGGCACCTGGCGCAGCGGCCGCCTCCACCAGCGCTCCCCGCCCCGGCGGCACCACGACGTGGTCGGCCAACGCGCCACCGCCCGGGGCCCGAGCCCCCGTCCCCCCACCTTCGGGCAGTTGCGGCACAGTCGCCCCGATCCGGATCTCCGCAATCCCTCGATCGTCGGGAATCCGACCACACACCGCAGCGTCGGTCACCGGTACCAGCCGGGGTTGGGTGGCCGGCGGGGCTGCCGAATCGGTGGAGACCATGGTCGGCAGCTTCGGGATCCCGGCGTACCGGCCCGGGGCAAGCGGCGTGGGCCTGTCCTGTTTGGACGCCGCCAGCAAGAGGTCGGCCTGCACCTCGGTAATGGCGGCCAGACCATCACGTTTGGCCACCACATACTGCCGCCCGCCGCCCTGGCTCTCCACCACGAAGACCTCGCCGATCTCGGCGTCCGGCACCTTCTCCGACCGATCGCCCTTTCCGGGGATCGCAATGCGGGCCAGGTCCACCCCCACCGGCAACGCGTTGAGCAGGGCCGGTGCCACCGCCACCGCCTGATCGCTGGCCCAGGTAAGGGCGGGCAGCACCAGGTCCCGGTCCCGGATCAGGTGCCGACGGTTGTTCCAGATCAGATGCAGGCTGCCGTCCGGATGCCGGCCGAGCAGGGCGTCCTCCGCCAATGCCGTACCGCCGGCCGCGTCAGTGCCGACCAGCAACGCCGACCGAGCCGGTACGGACGTACCGCCGGCTGACGGCAGCGAGCAGATCGTCCACGGGGTGGTGGTGAGCCGCCGTGGTCCCGGCAACGAGTCCGGAGCGCCGGGAATGCCCAGCGGCATTCCTCGCGGCACACCTTCGATCGACTTACGGGACACCAGCACGGTCTTCGGTGCCGACGCTTTGATGATCAGCAGGGCGGAGGCGTAGTTGAGAACCGGGTGCAGCTTGCCCTCGATGAAGACGAACCGGGCACCCGACTCCTCCTCCACGATCACCGCCTGCGAGTCCCGCCAACTCTTGCTACCGCCCCCGACAAACGCGCCGTACACAGCGATGCCGCCGAACGCGATCGCCGCAATCAGCACACTGGCCAGGGTCGCCCCCGCCGCCCGCCGGAACGGCGACTGCGCGGGATCGGTCTCTCGCATCACCAGCGCGGCCACCACGCGCTGGACCATGAACTGGTATGAATGCAGTTGGTCCTGCCGCGACGGCATCCGGGCCCCTCCCCATTCGGTCCGGCCCATACGATAGGCCGCGAAACAATTCCTGGGGGGCGGGGTATTTGTGGGGCGGGTATTCCCCACCGGCCCGGTGACCAGACGGGGAGGCCGACAGCGGTGGCGGTGAGCACAACGGACCAGCCGGTCCACGACAGCGTACGGCCGCCCCGGATCGCCCCGGCTCCGCTCGGTTCGTTGCCGGGGCGCCGCGCACCGCTGGGGGTCCGAGCTGGACAGATCGTTGCCGCCCAACTCGCGGTCGCCCTGCTCCTGGTCGTCTGGGGACGCGGCCCACTCCTCCTACTCGCGGCCGGATTCGTCGCCGTCGCACTCGTCTGCGCCGCCTGGATCCGAATCCGCGGCCGGTGGCTGTTCGAATGGTCCGCAATCGGGCTACGTTTCCTGACCGGGCGACATTCGCTCACGTCGAACACCGCACCCGACGCACTGCTCGACCTGTTCGCCCCCGGTACGACCATGACCACCGCCGAACTGGCCGGCGATTCGGCAGCAGTGCTCAGTGACGGCTATGGGCTGACCGTCGTACTGGAACTCGGTGACGCCGCCGAGCTGCTCGCCGACGATCCGCAGGCGCTGCCCACACCGGCGAGCCTGCTTCCGGCGCCGGGCGGCGAGACTCCGCCGATGCGCATACAGCTGCTGCTCGCGGGCGCGCCGGCACCCGTACCGGGGAACGTCGGCGGGATCCCGGCCACCTCGTACCGACAGCTGACCGACGGGCGGTTGCTACGCCACGAACGGGCGCTGCTCGCCGTCCGGGTGCTACGCGTCGCCAATTGGAGCGACGAGGAACTGCAACGCGCCCTCTCCAGCGCGGTCCGCAAGGTACGCCGACGGCTTGGCCCGGTGCCGACCCGCCTGCTGGGCGAGAGCGCGGCGTTACGCGTCATCGCCGAGCTGGCCCACTACGACGCCGCCACGCCGGTACAGGAGTCCTGGCAGTCGATCCAGCTCGGTGGGCTGTGGCAGACCACCTACCGGCTGCGCCGCTGGACCGATCCGCAGCTGGAGAGCGCTCGCCGCCTGCTACCACGAATGTTGGCCCTACCGGCCATGGCGACCACGGTGTCGCTCACCGCCGGCCCATGGCCGAGCGGCGGCGCCGACACCGTACCGGTGGATCTGACGGTACGACTGGCCGCCGCGAACCTCGCCGACCTCACCACTGCCGTGCAGGCACTTCGTCGTCTGTTGAGCAGCGAACGGTTCGGCGCGCAACGGCTCGATGGCGAGCACCTCGCCGGGTTCGCCGCGACCCTGCCGCTCGGCACGGCTGGCATCCGTCCGGGCGTACCGGTCAAGGCGTTGACGCTGTCGCCGGCCGCATTGGACGGTCTGGAGCTGCCGCTCGGTATGGCAGGGCTGATGCTCGGCGCGAATCGGCGTGGCGGTGCGGTGATCGCCCAGTTGTTCCGGGCGAAGACCACCGACGTGGTGTTGATTGGGGGCATCCGGGCCGCCCAACTCGTCGTCCTGCGGGCGATGGCGTTGGGTGCCCGCATCGTGGTGCAGACGGCGCGGCCCCGCTCCTGGGAGCCGTTCGTCCGGGGATCGAGCGCACCGGGTGAGATCGTCGTCATCCCGCCCGGTCGGCCAGTCGACGGGCCACCCGGCACGCCACTGCGTCCGTTGCTGCTCGTAATCGATACCGGATCGGTCGTGTCCGGTTCGCAGCCAGACTCGGGCTGGCGGGCCAACCTGGTCCTCCGAGACGAGTTGACCGCCGCCGACGTCGACCTGGTGTCCCGCGCCGATCTGGCCATCCTCCAACCGCTCCGGCCGGCCGAGGCGACGTTGGCCGGCCCTGCGCTCGGCCTCGGCGAGTCGTCAGAGTGGTTGACCCGGATCCGGGCCGACATGGTGGGGGTGGTGAACCGCCGGTCACTGCGCTGGGCGCTACTCTCGGTCACCCCGATCGAGTCGCAACTGGTTGGTCCCCCGACCCGAGGGTGAGTCGCTCGCCCGGCCCCAGGGTGAGTCGCTCGCCCGGCCCGCGACTGATTGGTGGAAAGCCGGCCTGACCTGCCCGGGTGGATCAGGTCGGGCTGTCCAGGGGTTGCCCCGCCGTGGCACCATCGCCAGATGGAGTTCCTGAAAGGTCTTCTCGTCCGGATCGGCAGCACCGCCCTGGCCTTCTGGCTGGCCACGCTGATCATCCCTGGGATTACGCTGGGCACCGAGTCGATCGGCGAGGCCATCCTCACCCTCGTCCTGGTCGCGGTGATCTTCGGCGTGGTCAACGCCGTCCTCCAGCCGATCATCAAACTCGTCGGCTGCGGTCTCTACCTGCTTACGCTGGGGCTCATCGCGCTCGTCGTCAACGGGCTGCTGTTCCTGCTCACCAGCTGGATCTCCGGCCAGGTCGGGCTGCCGTTCCACGTGGACGAGTTCTGGCCGGACGCGGTGCTCGGCGCGCTCTTCGTGGGCGTGGTGACCTGGCTGCTCGGCCTGGTCATGGATCGCGACTAGACACTCCGGACACCAACCGCTGCTACCGTCTGGCCGTGGTGACGATCACGCGGAACGACGGATACGAACTGTCCACCGATCCCAAGCGCCTCGACGTCGAACGGGTGCACCACTGGTTGTCGACCGATGCCTACTGGGCCCTCGGACGATCCCGGGAGAGCACCCTCCGGGCGATCACCAGCTCCATGGTGTTCGGGGTCTACCGCCCGACCGATCAGGCCCAGGTGGCGTTCGGTCGGGCGGTGACCGACGAGACGACCATCGCCTGGTTGTGCGACGTCTACGTGGACCTGACCGAACGGGGACGCGGGCTGGGTAGCTGGCTGGCCGCCACGGCCCGGGACGAGCTGACCGCCCGGGGCGTACGACGAATCATGCTCGCCACGGTCGACGCCCACGAGGTGTACGCCCGGCTCGGCTTCACCCCTTTAGCCCGGCCAGACCAGCTAATGGAGCTGGATCTACGGGGCTGACCCGCGAGAACACCCAGTGAGCCGAATCACTGGAAAGGACTCAACCGGCCATCGACCACTTACAGTGAGCCAATGAGCGAGCAGCGCTGGGGGTACCTCTACGGGATCGGAGCGTACGTCCTCTGGGGCGTCTTCCCGATCTATTTCAAGCTGCTCCAACCGGCCGGTCCGATGGAGATCCTGGCCCATCGGGTGGTGTGGTCGGTGTTGTTCGTCACGCTCGTGCTGACCGTGCTGCGCAACTGGAGCTTCCTGCGGAGGTTGTTCCGCCAGCCGCGCACCCTGCTCAGCATGATCTGCGCCGCCGCCCTGATCGCGATCAACTGGGGCGTCTACATCTACGGTGTCAACTCCGACCGCGTGGTCGAGACCGCCCTCGGCTACTTCATCAACCCGCTGGTGGTGATCCTGCTCGGGGTGACCGTGCTACACGAACGGCTCCGCGTCGTACAGTGGGCGGCGCTCGGTCTCGGCGCGGCGGCAGTGGCGGTGATCGCCATCGACTACGGACGGTTGCCGTACCTCGCCCTGACCCTGGCCGTCACCTTCGGCGGGTACGGGCTGATCAAGAAGCGGCTCGCTCTGCCCGCCGCCGAAGGGCTCTTCGTCGAGTCGGCGGTGCTGGCCCTGCCGGCGGCCGGCTACCTCGGTTGGCTGCTCTGGCACGGCCAGGCCGCCTTCGGGCACGTCTCGCCGGGGCACACCGCGCTGTTGGTCCTGGCGGGCGCGGCCACCGCCATCCCGCTGATGCTCTTCGCGGGTGCGGCCAACCGGATTCCGCTGACCGGCCTGGGCATCCTCCAGTACATTGCACCGATCCTCCAGTTCGGCACCGGCGTACTGATCTTTCACGAGCCGATGCCGCCCGCCCGGCTCGCCGGCTTCGTCCTGGTCTGGCTGGCGCTGATCATCTTCACTGCGGACGCCATACGGCACACCCGCCGGCAGTCCCGCGCGGCACTCCTCGCCGCGACCCCGGAACCTGCGGCCGCCACCAGCGCCCGGTAACCACCGTGCCCGGCGCCCGGTAACCACCATGCCCGGCGCTCGTAACCACTGTGCCCGTCGCCCGGTGACCGCCGCTGCCCGTACGTCGGCAGCGGCGGAGAGCGTCACGTCACGTCGTAGGCGAGCAGCGGGGTGCCGTCGTACCGGAGTAGTTCCAGCCGGACCAGTTCGTCGCGGGAGAACCTGGTTACGCCGGTGAAGCGGACCTCCTCGCCGGGGGCGGCCACCCACGACCCCACCTGCTCGGTCGACCCGTCTACGCCCTTGGCGACCAGCCGGAACGTGTACGCCTTCGTGTAGTCATGGGTCTTCGCGTAGCGGCATTCCATGGTGACCTCGGTACCCCAGTTGGTGCCGTTGAGCCCGATCTCGGCGCTCACCGGCACCGTCCCCTGCACCGGCTGCATCGTGGTCATCCGGACCTCGAAGTCGAGGCCCGGCTCCTCGCGTACCGGCACTCCACCCAGGCCGAGCCCGACGATCAGGGCCAGGCAGGCGGCGACGAGGGCCGCACCGGCCGACCACCACCAGGAGGTACGGCGTCGACGACGGCGATCCTTCTCGACAGAAGCCAGCAGCGCCGGCACCCGGGATTCGTCGACCGGGGTAGCTACCTGTTCCAACCCGGCCGGGTCGAGCCGGCCGAGCAGCCCCGGCAGCACGGCGACCTCGGAAACGGCCGTTCGACACGACGGGCAGGCACTCAGGTGTCGCTCGTAGGCGGCCCGTTCGGCGGGTGCGAGGGCACCCAGCACGTAGGCGGCGTCGTCGTAGGCGTGCTCGCAGTTCACTGGGTCACCCCCATCTCCGCCAGGACCAGTCGCAGGGACCGTAACGCGTAGTGCATTCGGGACTTGACCGTTCCCGGTGGTATGCCGAGCCGGCTGGCCGCCTCACCGACCGAGCGCCCCTGGTAGAAGCACTCCACCAGCACCTCCCGGTGGGCGGGCGAAAGTCGGGACAGCGCCTCCGCGACCATCCACGCCTCCACCGCACGCTCGGCTTCATCGACGGACTGGGGCGGTTCGGGCAGCTGATCGGTGACAACTTCACCGACCCGTACGGCGCTCCGCCGCCAGGCGTCGATGGCCAGGTTACGGGCGGTGGTGAACAACCATGCTCGGACCGAACCACGGCTCGGGTCCATTGCCCCGGGATGTCGCCAGGCCCGCAGCAACGTCTCCTGCACCAAGTCCTCCGCCCGCTGCCGATCACCATGCACAAGGCGCAGCGCGTGCGCGTAAAGCGCCTCCGCGTGTTCGTCGTGCAATGCGCGTAGCAGCTGCGCGTCGTGATCGGAGATGGCCGCCTCCCTTCGCCTCCATCCACGCACCAACCCGCCCGATGGTTCAAGCCCACCGCGTTGATGTTAGGAAGGGCCCCTTCCTATACAAAAAGCGATAAGAAGGGGCCCTTCCTAACTCCAAAGCCTGGTTGCTAGCCCTCCGCAGCGAGCCCGTCGGCGATGGCCCGGGCAGTGCTCAGCAGCTTGGCCCGGACCAGCCGGGCGGTGGTCATCATCTCGGCGGCCGGTAGGGCGCAGGCGAGCACGACCCGCCGTTCCATGTCCTTGTCCGGACAGACCAGCACCCCGGCACAGGCCACCCCGTGCCGGAACTGTCCCAGTTCGAGGTGCATCCCGCGCCGGTCGCCGGCCGCCAGGTCGGCTTCGAATGCCTCGGCGCTGACCAGGGTGGCCGAGGTGAACGAACGCATGCCGAACTCGCGGAGGTAACGGAACCGCTGCTCAGGGGTAAGGGTGGCGAGCAGCGCCTTGCCCAGCGCCGTGGCGTGGGCTCCCTCGTCGAAGCCGGGTACCAGATCTTCCAGATAGGGCGACCGGGGGCCTTCCGCCACGGCCGTGATCGCCACCTGCCCGCCGACGAAGCGGCCCAGGTAGTGGCTGAAGCCGGATTCGGACGCTGCCCGGCGCAGCGCTTCGCCGACCGATGGCGGGCCGCGGAAGGCGGTCACCAACTCCCGATACCGGTCGGCCACCTCCAGCCCCACGATGTACGTGCCGTCCTCGCGACGAATCACGTAGCCCTCGTACGCAAGCGTGCGCACCAGGTGGTAGGTGGTGGCCACGGTCAGCTCGCACCGTCGCGCTATCTGTTTCACGGTCAGGCCCTTCGGGGCCCGCCCAACCGCTTCGAGGACACGTAGCGCACGCGACACGCTACGGATCAGGTCCGAAGGTTCCGCCAAGGGGTCGCGCACAACCACCTCCGCCGCCGGGGACTTACACCATATGAAAAATCGGCCTATGAGGAAATGACCGTTCGGATTGAGGATGCCAGATCTACGGCGACTACGCGTGCAGCGACAGACACGTTCGGTTCATACGTCCAGATCGCATAAGATCTTTCACATATGACCGAGATCCAGGCCACCGCCGCGACGCGTACCCATCCCGTACGCGCCGCAGCCGGCGCCACGGTCACCACCATCGGCTGCGTCCTGCCGGTCTTCCTGGTCGGTGGACTCGCTGTTCAGATGGGCGATGAGCTGCATTTCTCCCCCGCCGGGCTCGGCCTGGCGGTCTCCGTCTACTTCGGCGTGAGCGCACTCGCCTCAGTGCCCTCCGGGGCGCTCGTCGAGCGATACGGCCCACGGGTCGTCGCCCGCGCCGGACTACTGCTCGCCGCCGTGAGCATGCTGGCCATCGCCGTACTTGCCCACTCCTTCGCGACCCTGGTCGTCCTGCTGGGGCTCAGTGCGGGTGCCAACTCACTCGGTCAACTCGCCAGCAACGCCGCCCTGGCCCGACACGTCCCGCCCGGCCGGCAGGGCCTCTCCTTCGGCGTCAAACAGGCCGCCATCCCCGTCTCCACCCTGCTGGCCGGTGCCGCCGTACCGGCAATCGCCCTGACCGCCGGCTGGCGGTGGGCCTTCGTCGCGGCGGCCGGGGCGACGCTGGCCACGCTGCTGGCCGTACCGGCGGGTGACCGGGCGGCACGTCGGACCGACGCTACGGGCGGCGAACGCGCCACCACGGCGCTGGTGGTCCTCGGCCTGGCCGCGACCCTGGCCGCAGCTGCCGCCAACGCCCTGGGCACCTTCGTGGTCGACTCGGCGGTCGGGCGCGGACTCTCCCCAGGGCTGGCGGGAGCGACCCTCACCTTCGGTAGCGCGGTCTGCATCACCGCCCGGGTGCTCTCCGGCTGGTTGGCCGACCGGCGTACCGGCGGGCACGTCGCCGTCATCGCCGGCATGCTCGTGGTGGGAGCGGGCGGTCTGGTCCTGCTTGCCCAGCCCGGCTCGACCCCGCTGATCCTCGGCGTAGTCCTCGGCTTCGGCCTGGGCTGGGCCTGGCCCGGCCTGATGAACTTCGCCGTGGTCCAGCTCCACCCGCAGGCACCGGCCGCCGCCACCGCCATCACCCAGACCGGGGTGTACGCGGGCGGCTGCGTCGGCCCGCTCGGCCTCGGCGCGGTCGCCGCGTACGCCGGCTATCCGGCGATGTGGCTGACCGCCTCGGTCGCCATGCTGCTCGCCGCCGGCCTCATGCTCACCGGCAGCCGGATGCTCCGCGCCGGCCGACGCGACCCGGCTGTCGGTCGATAGCCGACTTGGATCGAGATCGGTCGCCAAGCCTCGATCCGTGTACCGGCTTCCAGGCTCAAGCCGATCGCCGGCGTACGGCCAGCAGGCTGGCAATGCATGCCGCCAGTGCGCACATGGTGGCGACTCCGACCAACACGGGCCACGACAGGTCGACGGAAGTCACCGCATAGCCGTCGCGCAGGGCCATCCGGTACGGAACCAGGCTCACCGCGGTGATGACCGCGCCGAGCAAGGTGCCCAGCAGCGCCGCGACGGCCGCCTCCTGCAGCACCAGCCGATCGATCCCGCGCCCACGGAAGCCGAGCAGGCGTAGCGTGTCGAACTCCTGCCGGCGCGCACGAAGCGCCATGACGACCACGCTCGTGATCGCGATGAGTACGTACCCAGCGGCAGGGCCGGCGATCAGGAACATGCTCGTCGTGTTGAGCCGGTCCTGTTCCCTGCCCGTGACGGCAAAGTATCGGGTGGTGGGCTGTACGTTGAGGCTGGCGCGACCGAGTCGCTCGGCCACCCGAAGCGGATCAGTGCCCGGCCGCACGCGAACAAGGGCATGGTCGGGTACGCCGATCGTGCTGTGCCCGACGAGGGATGGCGCCACCAGGATGCTCGGCGTCGCCGCGCCCGCATCGAGCACCGCCGCCACGGCCAGCGGAAGTGTGCGGCCGTCGAACAATGCGAGGACGAGCCGATCTCCGACGTGCAGGCCGTACCAGCCGGCGTACTCGCGGGACACCGCGACCTGGTCTGAAGCGAGCGGACCGAGGGTGCCCGACACCGCGCTTAGGGTGGTGGTGGCAGCCAACGACGGCAGGTCCACGACAGCGACGTCGTTCCGCTCGATTTCGTCGCCGCGGACGACCACCGCCGGCAGCGACCCGACTGCGGAGACAGCCAGGACGTCCGGATCCGCGCGGACCTGATCCAGATGGTCAGCGTTGGGCGCGGCAAGCACTAGCTCAGCCTGGGTGTGGGTCTGCTGGTCGGCTTGCACCGCCGAGGCGGTGCTGGCCAGCACCGAGCTGAGGACCCCGGCGACGGCGACGATCGCCATGACCGGAGTGACCAGAGCCGCAGTGCGGCGACGGTTGGCGCCGACCGAGGCTGCGGCGAGTCGTCCCGATACGGTGCCGGTCGCCAGCGTCGCCAACATCCGGGCCAGCACGGGCAGGTACACCGGCCCGAGCGCGGCTGCCGCCGCGGTAAGGCCCAGGCCGCCGAAGAGGGCCAGCGGAGTGGCAGCCTCCCCGCCCGCTCCTGCCGTGACGGCCAACATCACGACCGAACCCACCAGTAGCGGTACGGCGATCAGCCAGCGGCCGGCGGTCATCGCCCCGGCGTCGAGGTCAGCCTCACGTAGCGCCTCGACCGGCCGAATCCGTGCCGCCCTGCGTGCCGAGGCAGCAGCACCGAGAACCGCGATCAGTACCCCGCTGCCGAACGCGGTCAACAGCAGCCCCGGGTTCGGTGTCGGCGTCAGCTGCACCGGGGACAGCTCCGTCTGGCTGAGCGTACGCAGCACGGCCGGCGCGGTCAGGACGGCCAGCAAACAGCCGACCAGCCCGGCCGGCAACGCGACCGCGATCGCCTCGACGATGACGAGGCGGCGGATCTGCCGACCAGTCGCGGCGACGAGCCGCAGCAGCGCCAGGTCGCGCCGGCGCAGTGCGACGCCGAACGAGAAGGTAGCGGAGACCATCAACACACCGATGAACACCGAGGTCGTCCCGCTGAGTGCAAGGATGGTCTGCACGCCACCCAGGTCGACGGCGTCGCGGACGACGCGCTGACCGTTGACCACGATGACCGGCCCGCCGCCGGTCGGCACGTCGCCTGTCGCGTCGAGCGCGATCACCGTGCTTCCGACGATAGCCGTGGCCAGGCACAACGTGATGAAGGCGCCGACGTATCGGGCCGATTGGTACCGCAGAGACCGCAGACTGATCATCGCTCCCACACACCGATCTGTGCGGTCACCTGCCCGAGCGTAGGACGGTGCAGCCGGCTGTGGATGTGGCCGTCGACCAGGAACAGCACCGTGTCGGCCCGTGCGGCGGCACCCGGATCATGGGTCACCATCACGACCGTCTGCCCGTACCGGTCGACCGTCGCGCGCAGCAGGTCCAGAACCTGCCGACCGGTCGCTGTGTCGAGCGCGCCGGTGGGTTCGTCGGCGAACAGCACCTCGGGCCGGGTGACCAGACTGCGGGCGATGGCTACCCGCTGCTGCTGTCCGCCGGACAGCTCAGCCGGGCGGCGCCGGTCGAGGCCAGCGAGACCGACCACGTCGAGCACCGAGCTGACCTCACCGCGTGCGGGCTTACGGCCGGCCATCCGAAGCGGCAACGTGACGTTGTCGTACACGTTCAGTATCGACAGCAGGTTGTACGCCTGGAAGATGAAGCCGATTCGGTCCCGCCGGACCCGGTCGAGCGCGTGATCGCCGAGCGAGGTCAGGTCGATGTCGCCCAGCCACACCCGGCCCGCGGTCGGTCGGTCCAGCCCGGCCGCGCACTGCAACAAAGTCGTCTTGCCCGAGCCGGAGGGGCCCATCACCGCGGTCAGCTGTCCACGAACGAAGCCGGTAGTGACGTCATTCAGCACCGTGACGTCACCGGCTTGGGACACATACCGCCTTGATACGGCATCGAGCCGCAGGGCGTAGTCGTCTGTCATGTGGCAATCCAAGCCGCGGCCGTGCGCCCCTGCACTGGGGTGACCTGGCCATTTCGGCTGGTAGGGGTTTCCCCACCTACTGCTGCAAGTACCGCAGTACGGCCAGCACCCGTCGGTTCGTAGCATCCGCCAGCGGCAGGTCCAGCTTGGCGAAGATACTGGTGACGAACTTTTCCACGGCACCGGTGGAGACCACCAGAATCCGGGCGATGGCGGCGTTGGACTGGCCCTGCGCCATCAACTTCAGCACCTCCGATTCCCGTGGCGAGAGCCGCTCGATGCCCTGCCCCCGACCACGCGCCACGATGAGGCGGGATACGACATCCGGATCAAGCGCGGTCCCGCCAGCGGCGACCCGCTCCAGCGCCGCCACGAAGTCGCCCACCTCACTGACCCGGTCCTTCAGGAGGTAACCGATACCCCGGCTGCCGTCGGCGAAGAGGCGACGGGCGTAGTGCACCTCGACGTACTGGGAGAAGACAAGGATTCCGACGGTCGGATACAGACGCCGGAGCTCGATCGCGGCGCGAAGTCCTTCGTCGGTGTGCGTCGGCGGCATCCGTACGTCGACCACCGCCACGTCCGGCGTGTGCTGCGCCACGGCGGTCAGCAGACCTGGCGCGTCCGCAGCCTCACCCACCACCTCGTGGCCCTTGGCGGTGAGGAGCCGGACCAGACCGTCACGCAGGATGACCGAATCCTCGGCGATCACCACCCGCACTCGACATCTCCCCAGTTCAAACGGTCATGGGCAGCGTGATTGTAACGACCGTCGGTCCGCCTGCCGGGCTGTCGATACGCAGCGTCCCGTCTACTGTGGCGACCCGCATGGCCAAACCCGCCAGCCCCGTACCGCCCACACCAACCTCGCCGCCGCGTAGCACCGCGCCGCCTACCCCATCGTCGGCCACCCGCAGCCTCAGCAACCGCCGGTCGCCTGACAGGTCCACATTGGCTGTTTCCGCACCGCTGTGCTTCACCACGTTGCCAAGCAGTTCGGCGGCACAGAAGTAGGCGATCGTCTCCACCGCGGGCGGCGGCCGGCCAGCCAGGTCAACCTGCAGGGAGACCGGGACGGCCAACGCCTGGGTAATACTCTGCAACGCCGGCCCCAACCCCGTGTCCAACACCGGTGGGTGGATGTTGCTGACGACACCGCGCAGCTCCACCAACGCCTGCTGGGCGTTGCGATGCGCGGCCTCGACGGTGGCCCGCGCCAGGGCCACGCCAGCTCCACCGTCGTCGACGTCGGCCAGCAGTTCCCGTGCGTGGCCGAGATCCATCGCAAGGGTGACCAGTCGAGCCTGAGTACCGTCATGCAGGTCCCGCTCGATGCGCCGGAGCGTCGCCGCGGAGGCGTCCACCGCCTGTCCCCGGGCCTGCTCCAATGCCCGAACCCGCCCGTCCAGCCGTGATCGCCCCAGCAGGCCCCGAACCAGCAACCGGCTCAACATGAGCGGACCGGCCAACAGCACCGGACCGACCGTCAGCATGACCAGGCCGATCAGCACAACGACCAGCACAAGCGGCGTGGTGTCCACCCGATAGGAACCAAACACCATCGGCGCACGGGTGAACCACAGTGGGTAACTCAATGCAACACCCGCACCGACGTACACGCAGATCCCCAGGGACGTCGTCACCGCCGCCAATGGTGGCTTTACCAGCAGGTACAGCGCGGCCCGCCAACCGACCGTGTCACTCAGCGCCACACGCAGCAACCCGACCAACCGCAACTCGGAAGGCAGCGACGACGATGGCGGCTCGGATACTCGTTCGGCCAGCAGCACCCGAGCCCGCCACCGCTCGAACCGACCCCATCCACGAGCGCCGACCAGCCCTGTCGCCAGCATCGGGATCCCGACGAAGATCACCACCAACGGCACACCGACGCAGAGCATGAGGACGACGAGTACTAGCCCAACGAGGGAGACTGGGGCATCCGTCAGGGCGTACAGCAGTTCACCGGCCCTACGTCTAAACACCGCGCCCAGACGCGACCCGATCGACCTCACCCTCGTATGCCCTCATCGGATGTTTGACTGGCCTGGGCTCGTACTGCCGGAAGTGTGCGACGATCGGGCCAGCCTGGCCGGACGCCGGGACGGCATCTGGTCGACTGCCACGAACACGACCGGGCTGTGCTGCGGCTCAACTCGTCCGGTCGGCGATGAAGTCGCAGAGCGACTCCAGCGCCCGGCGCGGCGCGCAGTCCGGCAGCGGCGAAAGCTGTTGCCGGGCGTCCTCGGCATAGCTGCGTACGGTCTCCCGCGCCCGCTTGAGGGCCGGCGACTCGCGCAGCAGGCCGAGTGCCTCGGCGTGCAGGTCGTCGTCGGTCACCGGCCCGGCGGCGAGGATGTCCCGCAGCCGGACCGACGCCGCGTCGGAGTCGTCCGAGGCCAGCGCGTAGAGCACCGGCAGGGTGGGCACCCCTTCGCGCAGGTCGGTGCCGGGCGTCTTACCCGATTGCACCGACTCGGACGCGATGTCGAGCAGGTCGTCGGAGAGTTGGAACGCCACCCCGACCGTCTCGCCGTAACCGGTGAGTGCCGCGATGTGCTCGGGCGACGCGTTGCCGAACATGCCGCCGAACCGGGCGGAGGTCGCGATCAGCGAACCGGTCTTGTCGCCGATGACCTGCAAATAGTGGGCAACCGGGTCGACACCGGCCCGGGGGCCGACAGTCTCGGCGATCTGGCCGTGTACGAGTCGGGCGAAGGTGCGTGCCTGTAGCCGGACCGCCTCGATGCCGAGATCGGCCGCGAGATCCGCCGCACGGGCGAACAGGTAGTCCCCCACCAGGATCGCCACCGAGTTGGTCCACCGCGAGTTGGCGCTCGGTGCCCCCCGCCGCACCGGCGCCTCGTCCATGACGTCGTCGTGGTAGAGCGTGGCAAGGTGCGTGAGCTCCATCACGACGGCGGCCGGCACCACCTGCGCCGCCGTCGGATCGCCGAACTGGGCCCCGAGGGCCACCAGCAGCGGCCGGAACCGCTTGCCGCCGGCCTCGACCAGGTGCCGGGCCGCCTCGGTAACCAACGGATCCGCGCTCGCCACACTGGCCCGCAACTCCGTCTCGACCGTCGCGAGCACGCCAAGCACCGACGCCTCCACCTGCGCGTCGACGAAGTCGAGCCCGATACTCGTCAGGCCGTCAGCCGGTCTCACCACGTGTCCAACCATGCCACACCCGCCCAAGCATTCCTGGTGGGGGGCAGCGTGAGGGAGAGCACCGAACAGCACGGTCCGACCCGCCGCCGACCCACCGTCATCGGACGAAGTCGGCGGCGCTGTTGGCCAGATCGAGCAGCGGAGCCGGGGCCACACCGAGCACGAGGGTCGCCACCACGCCAATGGCGAGCGCCAGCTTGGTCATCGCCCCGGCACGGGAGACGCTCGGCGTGGATTCGCCCGGCTCGGAGAGCCACATCATCACCACGACCCGCAGGTACGGGAAGGCGAGGATCATGCTGCTCACCACACCGGCGATCACCAGCCAGGTCTGACCACCCTCCAGAGCCGCCCCGAACACCGCGAACTTGCTCATGAAGCCGCTGGTGAGCGGGATACCGGCGAAGGCCAGCAGGATGAAGGTGAACAGCCCGGCGTAGAGCGGCGAGCGACGTCCCAGCCCCGCCCAGCGGGACAGGTGCGTGGCCTCCCCGTCGGCGTCGCGGACCAGGGTCACCACGGCGAACGCCGCGATCACCGAGAACCCGTACGCGACGAGGTAGAACATGGTGCTGGAGAGCCCCTCCTTGGAGACCGCCAGCACGCCGACGAGCAGGTAGCCGGCGTTGGCCACGGAGGAGTAGGCCAGCAGCCGCTTGATGTCGGTCTGGGTGACCGCCAGGATCGCGCCGACCAGCATGGTCAGCACCGCGATGGCCCCCAGCACCGGCCGGAACTCCCAGGTCGATCCGTCGAACGCGACGTAGAGCACCCGGAGCAGCCCGCCGAAGGCCGCCACCTTGGTGCAGGCCGCCATGAAGCCGGTGATCGCAGTGGGCGCACCCTGGTAGACGTCGGGGGTCCAGACGTGGAACGGTGCGGCCGCCGCCTTGAAGAGCAGACCGATGGCGACCATGGCAAGGCCAGCGAAGAGCAGGATCGGGTTGGCCGTCGACTCGGTCACCGCCCGGTGGATGGTGTCGAAGTCGACGTTGCCGCCGCCACCGGCCGCTACCCCGCCGGTGAAGCCGTAGACCAGGGCGATGCCGAAGAGGAAGAACGCCGAGGCGTACGCGCCCAGCATGAAGTACTTCAGCGCCGCTTCCTGGCTGAGCAGCCGCCGGCGACGGGCCAGCGCGCAGAGCAGGTAGAGCGGCAGCGAGAAGACCTCCAGCGCGATGAACATCGTCAGCAGGTCGTTGGCGGCGACGAAGACCAGCATGCCCGCGATGGCGAACGACATCAGCGGGAAGACCTCGGTCGCGCCGTTGTCGTTGCTGGCCTGCCGACGGTCCTCCGCCGAGTCGACGGTGATCGCGGCCTGGGCCACGAACGGGCCGCCCCGCTCCACCGAGCGCTCGCCGACGAGCAGCAGCGCCATGATGGCGAGCACCAGGATCGCGCCCTGTAGGAACAGCGTCGGGCCGTCGATGGCGAGCGCCGCACCGGCGGTGGTCAACCCCTTGCCGGAGTTCACCACCACCATCACCAGTGCGGCCACCAGCGTGGCCAGGCCGAGCAGGAACTGCACCAGCTGCCGGCGGCGACGAGGCGCGAACGCCTCGACGAGTACGCCGACCAGCGCAGCACCAAGCATGATCAAAATCGGAGCGAGGGCCGCATAGTCAAACGACGGCAGCTTGAGCTCGGTCATCGGGCGGCCTCCTGGACGCTACCGACCGTCGGGGCGGGGTCAGACTTACCGACGTCCTGCATCGTGGCCTGGATGGCCGGGTTGATGACGTCGGTGACCGGCTTCGGATAGAAGCCGAGTAGCAGGATCAGCGCGATCAGTGGCGCGACCACGAGCTTTTCCCGCAGGTTGAGGTCACGGTGCATGGCCTCCACCCCGGAAAGTGCGGGGTTGAGCGTGCCCTGGGTGGTGCGCTGCACCATCCACAGCACGTACGCGGCGGCCAGGATGATGCCGAGAGTGGCGATCACCGCGACCGGCTTGTTCACCGTGAAGGTGCCGATCAGCACCAGGAACTCGGAGATGAACGGTGCGGTACCGGGCAGGGCGAGCGAGGCCAGACCCGCGAAGAACAGCACCCCGGCGAGGACCGGAACCAGCTTGCCGGCGCCACCGAAGTCACTGACCAGGGCGGAACCCCGTCGGGCCACCAGCATGCCGACCACCAGGAAGAGCAGACCCGTGGCCAGGCCGTGGTTGAGCATGTAGAGCACCGCGCCGGTACCGGCCTGGGTGGTGAAGGCGAAGATGCCGACCCCGATGAAGCCGAAGTGCGCGATCGAGGTGTACGACACCAGCCGCTTGAGGTCGTTCTGACCGATCGCCAGCAGCGCGGCGTAGATGATGCCGATCACTCCGAGCGCCAGCGCCCACGGCGCGAACCACTTGGACGCCTCCGGGAAGAGCGGCAGGCAGTACCGCAGGATGCCGAAGGTGCCGACCTTGTCCATCACACCGACCAGCAGCGCGGCGGCACCCGCCGGGGCGGCCCCACCAGCGTCCGGCAGCCAGGTGTGGAAGGGGAAGAACGGCGCCTTGATCGCGAAGGCGATGAAGAAGCCGAGGAAGAGCCAGCGCTCGGCCCCGGTCGACAGGTCGATCTGGGTCAGCGTCTGCCAGTCGAAGGTCTTGCCGCCGAGCACCCACAGACCGATCACCGCGGCCAGCATGAACAGGCCGCCGACCAGCGAGTAGAGGAAGAACTTGACTGCGGCGTACTGGCGCCGCTGGCCGCCGAAGCTTCCGATCAGGAAGTACATCGGGACCAGCATGACCTCGAAGAACACGTAGAACAGGAAGATGTCGGCGGCGGCGAAGACGCCGATCATCGTGGACTCGAGGATCAGCAGCAGGGCGAAGTAGACCGGGACGGACCGCTTGGCCTTGTCCGCGTCGTGCCAGGAGGCCAGGATCACCAGCGGCACCAGCAGCGCGATCAGCATCAGCATCACCAGCGCGATGCCGTCGGCGGCGAAGGTGAAGTTGACACCCCACTGCGGGATCCAGGCGTACGACTCGCGGAACTGGAGCCGCTCGCCGCCGACCTCGAACGCCACCCACATGAAGATGGATAGCACCAGTACGGCGAGGGACCAGCCCAGCGCCACCAACTTGGCCAGTTGCGTCTGGCGGCGTGGCAGGCACACCACCACCAACGCACCGACCAGCGGTGCGACGGTCAGCACCGAGAGGAAGGGGAAGTCGGACATTATTCGGCCTTACCTCCGTCGTCAGTGCACGAGCCGGCCGTGCGAGCGGGACGGATGAACGTGGTCACGCCAGCCACCCCATCTGCACGGCCAGGAACGCCGCCACCACCAGCAGGGCGCCGGCGAGGATCGACGTCGCGTAGGACCGGACGAAGCCGGTCTGTAGCCGGCGGAGCCGGCTCGATCCACCGCCGACCCCCGCGGCCAGGCCGTTGACCAGCCCGTCGACGCCCCGGTTGTCGAGGTAGACCAGCGCCCGGGTGAGGAAGATTCCGGGCTTTTCGAAGACCGCCACGTTGACCGCGTCGGTGTAGAGGTTGCGGCGCGCCGCGGTGACCAGCACCCCGGCCGGCTGCTCCTGAAGGGCGGTGCCCTTGCGGAAGAGTAGCCAGGCCAGGCCGACGCCGAGCAGGGTGATCGCGATGGACAGGATGGTGATCACCGTGTGGGAGAGCACGCCGTGCGTCTCCTCAGCACCGGGCAGCACCGGGGTCAGCCACTCGGGTACCGAGCTGGCCATCAGCGCACCCGCCCCGATCGAGCCGATCGCGAGCAGGATCAGCGGAATGGTCATGATCGGCGGCGACTCGTGCGGGTGGTCGATGTCCTCGGTCCACCGCTTCGGGCCGTGGAACGTCAGCACAAAGAGCCGGGTCATGTAGAAGGCGGTCAGACCGGCACCGAGCAGCGCGGCCCCGCCGAACAACCAGGAGGTCCAGTCGCCCCGCGCGAAGGCGGCGGCGATGATCGGCTCCTTGGAGAAGTAGCCGGAGAGCGGCGGAATGCCGATGATGGCCAGCCAGCCGGTGGCAAAGGTGATCCAGGTGATCTTCATGTGCTTGGCCAGGCCACCGAACCGGCGGATGTCCACCTGGTCCTTCATGCCGTGCATGACCGAACCCGCGCCGAGGAACATGTTGGCCTTGAAGAAGCCGTGCGCCAGCAGGTGGACGATGGCCAGGGCGTACGCCCCGCCGCCGAGTCCGACACCGAGGAACATGTAGCCGATCTGGCTCACCGTCGACCAGGCCAGCACCCGCTTGATGTCGTCCTTGGCCGCGCCGATGATGCAGCCGATCAGCAGAGTCAACGCACCGACGCTGACCACCACGGTCTGCAGTGTGGTGTTGGCCGAGAAGACCGGGTTGGACCGGGCTATCAGGTAGACGCCGGCGGTCACCATCGTCGCCGCGTGGATCAGGGCGGAGACCGGGGTCGGGCCCTCCATCGCGTCGGGCAACCAGGCCTGGAGCGGGAACTGGCCGGACTTACCGGTCGCGCCGAGCAGGAGCAGCAGGCCCATCACCAGTACGGTGCCGGCGGCGAGCCCGCCAACGCCGTTGAACACGTCGTCGTACTGGGTGCTGCCGAGCGTCGCGAACATCATGAAGATGGCGATCGCCAGACCCGCGTCACCGACGCGGTTCATCAGGAACGCCTTCTTGCCGGCGGTCGCCGCCGAGGGCCGGTCGTACCAGAAGGAGATCAGCAGGTACGACGCCACACCGACGCCTTCCCAGCCGAAGTACAGCATCACGTAGTTGTTGCCGAGCACCAGCAGGAGCATCGCGGCAACGAACAGGTTGAAGTAGGCGAAGAACCGGCGCCGCCCCGGGTCGTGGGACATGTAACCCACGGCGTACAGGTGGATCAGGGAACCCACACCGGTGATCAGCAGTACGAAGACCGCGGCCAGCGGGTCGAAGAGCAGGCCGAAGTCCACCTTGAAGTCGCCGACGGCGATGAACTCCCAGAGGCTGAGCTCCACGGACCGGTTGTCCAGGCCCCGCAGCTGGAAGAAGTAGGTGAGGCCGAGCACGAAGGAGGCACCAACGCTGGCCACCCCCAGCCAGTGGCCCCACCGATCGGCCCGACGGCCGAGCAGCAGCAGGATCGCCGCGCTGGCCAGCGGGATTGCCACCAGCAACCACACGCTGTTCAGCAGTCCGGACGCCTGGGCGTACTCGACGGCGGAGGTGGCCGGCTGGGCCGGCGACGCCGCGACGGCTGAGGCCGACAGAGCCTGGGCGCTCCACATGGTCTGTTCCACTCCGGGGCCCCTCTAGTACTTGAGCAGGTTGGCGTCGTCGACGCTCGCAGAGCGCCGAGTCCGGAAGATCGACATGATGATGGCCAGACCGACCACCACCTCGGCCGCCGCGACCACCATGACGAAGAACGCCATGACCTGGCCGTTGAGGTCACCGTTGATCCGGCTGAAGGTGATCAGCGCCAGGTTGGCCGCGTTGAGCATCAGCTCGACGCACATGAACAGGATGATGGCGTTACGCCTGATCAGCACGCCCGCCGCACCGATGGTGAACAGCACCGCGGCGAGGATCAGGTAGTAGTCGGGAGTCACTTCTCGGTTCCCTTCGGAGCAACCTCCGCCGAGGTCAACTCGCGGGTGGGCAGGATCTCGGGGAACGGGGCCTCGGTCAGGCTGCCGTCCGGCAGCCGGGAGGGCGTGACCACCGAGGACGAGGTGGCGAAGATGCCAGGTCCGGGCTTCGGCCCCGGGTACGAGCCGGGAGCGAAACGCGCCTTCATCTGCTCCACCTGGGAGCGCCGGTCACCCTTGCGGCGCTCGATGTACGCCAGCACCATCGCGCCCACCGCTGCCGTGATGAGCAGCGCCGAGGTGATCTCGAAGGCGAAGACGTACCTGGTGAAGAGCAGCCCAGCGATGCCCTGCACGTTGCCGGAGGCGTTGGCCTGCTCCAGCCCGACCGCCTCGATGCCGCCGACGGCCCGGTACACGCCGGTGCCCATCAGCGCGGCGAAGCCGATGCCGAGTGCGATGCCCGCGACCCGCTGTCCGCGCAGCGGCTCGATGAGCGAGTCGGTGGTGTCTCGGCCGACCAGCATCAGGACGAACAGGAAGAGCATCATGATGGCGCCGGTGTAGACGATGATCTGCACCATGCCGATGAACGGCCCGGACTGCATCACGTAGAACGCGCCGAGGCACAGCATGGTAAGCACCAGCCAGAGCGCCGAGTGCACGGCGTTGCGGGCGGCCACCATGCCGATCGCCCCGAGCAGGGCGAGCGGAGCGAGGACCCAGAACGCGATCTCCTCACCGGTGGATACGCCGCCCGCCGCGGCGAGCACCGCCTGCCCGCTCGTCATGAGGTCACTCCAGTCGGCTCAGACCCGTCAACCTGGCTGGCCTCGGCCCACGGTGCCCGCTCGGCCCCGGCCGAGGTGCCCGGATTGGTGAGGGCACCCACGTAGTAGTCCTTCTCGGAGTCACCCAGCCGCATCGGGTGCGGCGGCTGCTCCATGCCCTCCAGCAGCGGCGCCAGCAGCTGCTCCTTGGTGAAGATCAGGTCCTGCCGGGAGTCGCGGGCCAACTCGTACTCGTTACTCATGGTCAACGAGCGGGTCGGGCACGCCTCGATGCACAGGCCGCAGAAGATGCACCGGGCGTAGTTGATCTGGTACGTCTTCGCGTACCGCTCGCCCGGCGAGAACCGCTGCTCCTCGGTGTTGTCGCCACCCTCGACGTAGATCGCGTCCGCCGGGCAGGCCCAGGCGCACAGCTCACAGCCGATGCACTTCTCCAGGCCGTCCGGGTGCCGGTTGAGAATGTGCCGACCGTGGTAACGGGGCGCGGAGACCGGCGGCTTGAACGGATAGTCGGTGGTGATGACCTTTCGGAACATGTGGGAGAAGGTCACCCCGAACCCTTTGAAGAATCCGAACGCCATCTCACACCTCCTTGCCGGCCGCGCCGGAGTCGTCGTTCGTGGTGGTCGTCGCGGCCCCACCATCGGTGCCGTCGCGACCGCTGCTGGCCATGGCCGGCTGCCGTTCGGCAACCGCACGCCGGGCCCGTGGGCTCGGCGGCACCTGCAGGTCGAGCGGTGGCAACGGGAAGCTGCCGACTGGTCGGTTCGCCACCTGTTCCTCCAGGCTGGGCAACTCGGGCTTCTTCCGCTCCGGCCACAGGAGCGCAACCAGTAGGACTCCGACGACAGCCCCACCGATGATCAGGTAGCGGGTGGTGTCGGCGACGTTCTGGTTCTGCAGGGTCCGGATGCCGGCCAGGGCCAGGATCCACACCAGGTTGACCGGGATCAGCACCTTCCAACCGAAGCGCATGAACTGGTCGTAGCGCAGCCGGGGAAGCGTGGCCCGCAGCCAGATGAAGCCGAAGAGCAGCAGCAGCACCTTGCCGAAGAACCAGAGCATCGGCCACCAACCGGAGTTGGCACCCTCCCAGATGCTGATCGGCCACGGTGCCCGCCAGCCGCCCAGGAACAGCGTGGTGCAGACCGCCGACACGGTGATCATGTTGATGTACTCGGCGAGGAAGAACATCGCGAACTTGAACGACGAGTACTCGGTGTGGAAGCCACCGACCAGTTCGGACTCTGCCTCGGGCAGGTCGAACGGGGCCCGGTTGGTCTCACCCACGGCGGAGATCACATAGATGATGAAGCTCGGGATGAGCAGGATCGCGTACCAGCTCGGGGCGGTGACCTCGAACCCGAAGAGGTTGATCGGGTTGCCGTGCTCCTGGGCCCGGACGATCTCGGAGGTCGACATCGAGCCGGCCGTCATGAAGACCGCGACGAAGGAGAGCCCCATCGCGACCTCGTACGAGATCATCTGCGCGCCCGAGCGAAGAGCACCGAGGAGCGGGTAGGTCGAGCCGGACGCCCAACCGGCGAGCACCACGCCGTAGATGCCGATCGAGGCACAGGCCAGCACCACCAGCACGGAGACCGGGGTGTCGGTGAGCTGCAGCGGCGTGTGCTCGCCGAACATCGACACCACCGGCCCGAACGGGATCACCGCGAAGGCCGTGAAGGCGCAGATGGCGGAGATCACCGGAGCCAGGAAGTAGACCACCTTGTCCGCGGTGAACGGGATGATCTCTTCCTTGAAGGGCAGCTTGAGACCGTCGGTCAATGACTGGAACCAGCCGTTCGGACCGACCTGGTTAGGGCCGGGCCGCTGCGCCATCCGCGCTACGACCTTGCGCTCGTAGTTGATCGTGAAGAGGGTCAGCAGCAGCAGCATCACGAAGACGCCGAGCACCTTGATCAGGACGATCCACCACACGTCCTTGCCGAAGTCGGCGAGGGTGGGGCCCTCCGCGAGATAGGTCGGGATCACTTGACCGCTCCCTCTTTCGTCTGCTGCGCGGGCAGCGACCCTGCCCCGACGGACAGCCGGACGACCGTGCCGGACGTCGCGCCGAGGCTGCGCCGTACGGTCGAGCCAGGCGAGTTGGTCGGCAGCCAGACCACCCCGTCCGGCATCTCCGTGATCAGTGCCGGCAGCGTCACCGCGCCCCGGTCGGTGCCGACCGTGACCGCCACGCCATCCGTGACCCCCAGGTCACGAGCCATGTCCTTACTGATCCGCACCACCGCGGGTCGGGCCGTGCCGCCCAGGTGCTCGTCGCCCTCGATCAGGGTGCCCTCGTCGATCAGCTGGTGCCAGGTCGCGAGCACGGCCTGTCCGGCAGCGGCGGTCGCCGGCTTGCCCGAGGGCACGCACGGCGCGGCGGGCCGGTCCGACTTGCTCATCGGCAGCGAGCCCAGCTCGCGGCGGATGCTGTTGACGTCGCCGGTGCCGAGCGTGACGCCCAACTGGGCGGCGATCGCGTCGAGCACCCGGCCGTCAGTCATCGCCGACGAGTCCAGCACCGCCTCGAAGGTCCGCAGCCGGCCCTCCCAGTCGACGAAGCTGCCGGCCTTCTCCACCACCGGGGCTACCGGCAGCACCACGTCGGCCCGGCGGGTGACGGCGCTGGTCCGCTGCTCCAGGCTCACCAGGAACGGCACCGTGTCCAGTGCCTGCTCGGCCAGTCGCGGGTCGGCCAGGTCACCCGGGTCGACCCCGGCAACGACCAGCCCGCCGAGCCGGCCGTCGGCGGCCGCCGCGAGGATCTGGTTGGTGTCCCGACCGGCCTGGCTCGGAATGACCCCGGCCGCCACGTCCCAGGCCTCGCCCAACTCGGCGCGGGCCAGCGGGTCGGTGACCGGCCGGCCGCCGACCAGCAGGTTCGGCAGGCAGCCGGTGTCGATCGCGCCCCGGTCACCAGCGCGCCGCGGCACCCAGGCCAGCTTCGCCCCGGTACGCCCGGCCAGCTCGGCCGCGGCCGAAAGACCACCCGGTACGGTGGCCAGCCGCTCGCCGACGAGCAGGATCGCCCCTTCGGCACCCAGCGCCTCGGCGACCGTCGGGTGGGTGGCCAGCACCTCGGCCTCTTCGCCGGGCACCACCCGCGCGAGCTTCGCACCGAGCTTCTCCAGGCCCCGCGTGGCGAACGGCGCCAACGCGAAGACCTTCAAGCCCTTGTTGCGGTACGCCTTGCGCAGCCGCAGGAAGAGGATCGGGCACTCCTCCTCCGGGTCCAGCCCGGCGAGCACCACGGCCGGGGCCCGCTCGATGTCGGCGTACGTCACATCGGTTACCCCGGCCACGTTGCTGGCCAGGAACTCCGTCTCCTCGGCCGACAGCGGCCGGGCCCGGAAGTCGATGTCGTTCGTGCCGAGCGCCACCCGGGCGAACTTCGCGTACGCGTAGGCGTCCTCGACGGTCAACCGGCCGCCGGTCAGCACCCCGACCCCGGCCTCGTCACGGGCCTGGCGCAGCCCCTCCGCCGCCACGGACAGGGCCTCGCTCCACGAGGCCTCCCGCAGCTCACCGGTACGGGCGTCGCGGACCAGCGGGTTGACCAGGCGCTCGTTGGCGGTGGCGTAGCGGAAGCCCCACCGGCCCTTGTCGCAGTTCCACTCCTCGTTCACCGCCGAGTCGTCGCCGGCCAGCCGACGCAGGACCTTGTTGCGGCGGTGGTCGGTGCGCATGTCGCAGCCGGCGGAGCAGTGCTCGCAGACGCTCGGTGTGGAGACCAGGTCGAACGGGCGGGCCCGGAACCGGTACTGCGCCCCGGTCAGCGCGCCGACCGGGCAGATCTGCACCGTGTTGCCGGAGAAGTACGAGTTGAACGGGACGTCCCCGGCGTCGCCTTCGGCGCCGTACGCGTCGTCCCGGTAGATGTTGATCTCCTCCGCCGAGGAGCGGCCCATCAGGTCGATGAACTTGTCGCCGGCGATCTCCTCGGAGAACCGGGTACACCGCTGGCAGAGCACGCACCGCTCCCGGTCCAGCAGCACCTGGCTGGAGATGTTCAGCGGCTTCTCGTACTCCCGCTTGTGCTCGTGGAAGCGGGACTCGGTGCGGCCGGTGGACATCGCCTGGTTCTGCAGCGGGCACTCGCCGCCCTTGTCACACATCGGGCAGTCGAGCGGGTGGTTAATCAGCAGCAGCTCCATGACGCCGGCCTGGGCCTTCTTGGCCACCTCCGACGTGAGCTGGGTACGGACCACCATGCCCTCGGCGACCGTCTGGGTGCAGGAGGCCACCGGCTTGCGCTGTCCTTCGACCTCCACCAGGCACTGCCGGCAGGCACCGGCCGGGGCCAGCAGCGGGTGGTCGCAGAACCGCGGGATCTCGGTGCCCAGCTGCTCGGCGACCCGGATGAGCAGCTCGCCCTTGGGCGCGGTCACCTCGACCCCGTCGATGGTCAGCGTGACCGTGTCCGTCTTCTTGGCTACCTCGGTCATTGTGCCGGCCTTTCGCTCGCGGCTGCGGGGCTCGCTCCGCTCACTCCTCGCGCTCGCATCAGTGCGCTCCAACTAGCTGCTTGGCGGACAGCTTCGGTGCCTTACGCCCCTCGATGTAGTCGAGGTAGTCCTGCTTGAAGTACTGCAGCGAGGAGGTCACCGAACTGGTGGCACCGTCACCCAGGCCGCAGAACGCGCGGCCGAGGACGTTGTCGCAGGTGTCCAGCAGGGTGTCCAGGTCCTCGTGGGTGCCCTGGCCGGAGAGGATGCGCCGGTAGACCCGGACCATCCAGTAGTTGCCCTCACGGCACGGCGTGCACTTGCCGCACGACTCGTGGTGGTAGAACTCCAGCCACCGGTAGGTCGCGTAGACCGGGCAGTCCTGGTCGGAGAAGATCTGCGTCGCGGTGGTGCCGAGGATCGACCCGGCACCGGCGACGCCCTCGAAGTCCAGCGGCACGTCGAGGTGATCGGCGGTCAGCAGCGGCGTCGACGAGCCACCCGGGGTCCAGAACCGCAGGTTGTGGCCGGGCTTCATGCCACCGGCCAACTCGATCAGTTCCCGCAGGGTGACGCCCATCGAGCACTCGAACTGGCCCGGGTTGGCGATCCGACCGGAGAGGGAGTAGATCATCGGGCCGGACGACTTCTCCGTACCCATGGTCTTCCACCAGTCGGCCCCACCGAGCACGATGTACGGCACGCTGCTGATGGTGCCGACGTTGTTGACCACCGTCGGGCAGGCGTACAGGCCGTGGGTCGCCGGGAACGGCGGGCGCAGCCGGGGCTGGCCCCGGAAGCCCTCCAGCGAGTCCAGCAGCGCGGTTTCCTCACCGCAGATGTACGCCCCGGCGCCGCTGTGCACCACCAGGTCCAGGTCGAAGCCGGTCCCGAGGATGTTCTTGCCGAGGTAGCCCTTGGCGTACGCCTCGTTGACCGCGTTGCGCAGCCGCCGAGCGGCGTGCACCGCCTCGCCGCGGATGTAGATGTAGGCCCGGTTGGCCCGGATCGCGTACGAGGCGATGATCACGCCTTCGACCAGCGAGTGCGGGTCGTGCGTCATCAGCGGCAGGTCCTTGCAGGTACCCGGCTCGCCCTCGTCGGCGTTGACCACCAGGTAGTGCGGCTTGCCGTCGCCCTGCGGGATGAAGCCCCACTTCAGGCCGGTCGGGAAGCCGGCACCACCCCGACCGCGCAGGCCGGAGTCCTTGATCAGCTGGATCAGGTCGTCCGGGTGTACGGCGAGCGCCTTGCGCAGCGCCGCGTATCCGTCGAGCTGCTCGTACGTCTCCAGCTGCCAGGCGTTCGGGGACAGCCAGCGCTTGGTGAGCACCGGAGTCAGCTTGGCCAGCGTCTCCGGCCGAGGCGTCGTCACTTCTGGGCCTCCTTCAACGACCGCTCCTGCTCGACCGCGCTGTCGCCCGCCGGCTTGGCGTCACTGGCGGGGCGGTTCGCGGCGACGCCGGCGGCCTCCGCCTTCTTGGCCTCCCCGGAGACGGGCGCGGTCGCCGGGGCGGCCGGCGCCGCGTCCTTGCGGCGAAGCGGGGTGTCCGGGTCGAATCCGGCGACTGCGATGCCGTGCTGCTGCGCCAGGCGCAGGCCGCGCAGCGTCGGCTCACCGGCCGGCCCGTCGGCGACCGCACCCTCCCGAGTGTCGGCGAATCCGGCGAGCTGGAGCGACATCTCCTTCAGGGTGCAGAGCCGGGCGCCTCGGGTCGGCATCGGCCGGCCACCGGCCTGGAGTTCGTCGACGACGCCCTGCGCGGTGTTCGGGTCGACTCCGTCGAAGAAGTCGTAGTTGACCGTCATCACCGGGCCGTAGTCACAGGCGGCCAGGCACTCGGCGTGCTCCAGCGTGATCTTCCCGTCGGTGGTGGTCTCCTCGTGCCCGACGCCCAGGTGTTCGGCGAGGGTGTCGTAGACCTCCTGCCCGCCGAGCACGTTGCACATCGTGTTGGTGCAGACGCTGACCAGGTAGTCACCGGTCGGCCGGCGCTTGTACATGGTGTAGAAGGTGGCCACCGCGCCGACCTGGGCCTTGTTGAGGCCGAGCTGCTCGGCACAGAACTCGACCCCGGCGGGCGAAACGTAGCCCTCCTCCGACTGCACCAGGTGCAGCATCGGCAGCAACGCCGACCGCGACCGGTCGGCCGGGTACCGGGCGATGATCTCCTTCGCCCGCTCGTGCGTCTCCTGGCTGAACACAAAACGCTCGCTCTCCGCGCCCACGCTCATCGGTCACACCCGCCCATCACCGGGTCCAGTGAGGCGCCGCCCGCGATCACGTCGGCCAGCAGCGCGCCTTCGGCCATCGCGGGAACCGCCTGCAGGTTGATGAAGCTGGGCTCGCGGTAGTGCACCCGGTAGGGACGGGTCCCGCCGTCCGAGACCGCGTGCACGCCCAACTCGCCGCGCGGGGCCTCGATGCCCACGTAGACCTGGCCGGGCGGTACCCGGAAGCCCTCGGTGACCAGCTTGAAGTGGTGGATCAGCGACTCCATCGACTGACCCATGATCTTGGCGACGTGCTCCAGCGAGTTGCCCATGCCGTCCACGCCGATGGCCAGCTGCGCCGGCCAGGCGATCTTCTTGTCGGACACCATGATCCGGCCGGGCCGGAGCCGGTCGACAGCCTGCCGCACGAGCTTCATCGACTCGCGCATCTCCGCCATCCGGACCAGGTAGCGGCCCCACACGTCGGCGGTGGTGGCGGTCGGCACGTCGAACTCGTAGTTCTCGTAGCCGCAGTACGGGTTGGTCTTGCGCAGGTCCCAGGCCAGGCCCGCCGAGCGCAGCACCGGGCCGGTGATGCCGAGCGAGAGACATCCGGTCACATCCAGCACCGCCACCCCCTGGGTGCGCTGCTGCCAGATGATCTGACCGCTGAGCATGTCCTCGTATTCCTTGAGCCGCTTCGGCAGGTAGTCGAGGAACTCGTCGATCTTCTTGATCGCCTCATCGGGCACGTCCTGGGCGACGCCACCCGGGCGGACGTACGCCATGTTCATCCGCAGCCCCGAGCAGAGCTCGAAGATGTCCAGGACGTACTCGCGCTCCCGGAAGCCGTACAGCATCATCGAGATCGCGCCGAGCTCCATGCCGGTGGTGGCGATCCAGACCAGGTGCGAGGCGATCCGGTTGAGCTCCATCATCAGCACGCGGATGGTGGTGGCCCGCTCCGGGATATCGTCGGTGATGCCGAGCAGCTTCTCGACGGCGAGCGCGTACCCCGTCTCGTTGAAGATCGGCGCGAGGTAGTCCATCCGGGTGACGAAGGTGGTGCCCTGCACCCAGTTGCGATATTCGAGGTTCTTCTCGATACCGGTGTGCAGGTAGCCCACGACCGGCCGGCACTCCCGGACGGTCTCGCCTTCCAGCTCCATCACCAGCCGGAGCACGCCGTGGGTCGACGGGTGCTGCGGACCCATGTTGACGACGATCCGCTCGTCGTTGATCGGGTCGACGCCGCTGACGACGCTGTCCCAGTCACCGCCGGTGACGGTGAAGACCTTGCCTTCGTCGGTCTCGCGTTCCGTCGCGTAGCCAGGGGTGGTCATTTCATCCCTCCGATCGGGACTGCGGGGCTCACAAATTCACTCCTCGCACCGATCATTGGTAGGACCTCCGGTGGTCTGGAGGCGGAATCTGGGCACCCTTGTACTCGACCGGGATACCGCCGAGCGGGTAGTCCTTGCGCTGCGGGTGGCCCTCCCAGTCGTCCGGCATGAGGATCCGGGTCATACCGGGGTGGCCGTCGAAGACGACGCCGAACATGTCGTACGCCTCCCGCTCCTGCCAGTCGGCCGTCGGGTAGACGGAGGTGACGCTGGGCACGTGCGGGGCGGCCGTGGTGACCGCGACCTCCAGCCGTACCGACCGCCGGTAGGTCATCGAGGTGAGCTGGTAGACCACGTGTAGCCGCCGCTCGTCGGAACCGAGGTAGTCCACCCCGGAGACCGAGTTGCACAGCTCGAAGCGCAGCGACTCGTCGTCACGCATGGTCCGGCAGACTTCGAGGATCTTGTCCGACCGGACGTGGATGGTCATCTCGCCCCGGTCGATGACCACCTTTTCGATGGCATCGGCGAACCCGGGGTACGCCTCTTCGAGCGCGTCGCGGACCTCGTCGAAGTAGCCGCCGTACGGCCGCGGGCTGTCGACCACCTCGACCGACCGGCGCTTCAGCCCACCGAAGCCGGAGGTGTCGCCGGTGCCCTGGATGCCGAACATGCCCCGGCCGGCCGGGCTGGCCGGCGGAAATTCCGCGGGTGCCCCGCTGGTCGCGCCGACCGGCGGCGCGGCGACCGGTACGCCTCCGCCGGGCTGCTCACTGGGTGCGGGTGAGGGAGAGGTCATTTGCTGCCCCCGAGCTTCACGTGGTTCTGCGCCTTCATCCAGTTCTCGATGCGCAACTGCTCCTCGCGCCCCTCGCGGACCGCCTGCTCCCACTGCGCACGCCGCGCCTTGTCGACTCGGTAGGAGGAGGGCATCGCGCCGGGGGCGACGACGGGTACGTCACCGCGCTCGCGGCGGGCTTCGAGCATCTTGCGGCCGTTGGGGCCGAGCGGCTGGGCCATCACCTTCTCGCGCATCTTGAGGATGGCGTCGATGAGCATCTCCGGCCGCGGCGGGCAGCCGGGGAGGTAGATGTCCACCGGCACGATGTGGTCCACACCCTGCACGATGGCGTAGTTGTTGAACATACCGCCGGACGACGCGCAGACGCCCATCGAGATGACCGAGCGAGGCTCCGGCATCTGGTCGTAGATCTGGCGTACGACCGGGGCCATCTTCTGGCTCACCCGACCGGCGACGATCATCAGGTCGGCCTGGCGGGGCGAGGCGCGGAACACCTCCATGCCCCACCGGCCCAGGTCGTAGTGCGGGGTGCCGGCGGCCATCATCTCGATGGCGCAGCAGGCGAGACCGAAGGTCGCGCCCCAGAACGACGACTTACGCGCCCAGTTGGAGAGCTTCTCGACCGAGGTGAGCAGGATGCCGCTCGGCAGTTTCTCTTCGATACCCATGACGAAACCTCAGTCCCAGTCCAGCCCGCCACGCCGCCACACGTAGGCGTACGCGATGAACACCGTGACGATGAACAGCACCATCTCGACGAACCCGAAGAGGGCGAGCGCGTCGAACGACACAGCCCACGGGTAGAGGAAGATGATCTCGATGTCGAAGACGATGAAAAGCATGGCCGTCAGGTAGAACTTGATCGGGAACCGACTACCCCCGATCGGCGTCGGCGACGGCTCGATGCCGCACTCGTACGCGGCGAGCTTGGCCCGGTTGGCCCGCTTGGGGCCGACGATGGGCGCGATCGCCACAGAAAAGAGTGCGAAGAGCGCGCCCAGGATCAACAGACCCACAATGGGCGCCCACATGGAGAGTGACATCTCCTCCTGCCGTCCTTTCCTGTCCGGCCGACCGCCAGTCCTACGTATTCACTTCCTCGCTGACGCCCCGAAAGGCGCAACGAGTCACACAGAGTGACCGGATGGCCACTCAAACACTGGGCGCTGCCTTGGCCATCGCGTTGATGATCCGGTCCATCGCGTCACCGCCGCGCGGGTCGGTCAGGTTGGCCAGCAGCTTGAGAACGAACCGCATCAGCACCGGACGCGGCATGCCGTGCTTGGTGGCGATCTTCATGATCTGCGGGTTGCCGATCATCTTCACGAAGATCCCACCCAGCCGGTAGTAGCCGCCAAAGCGGGCCTTCAGCTCGGTCGGGTAGTGCGCCAGTGCCCGCTCGCGGTCCAACCCGGCAGGTCGGGCCAGCGCCTGTATCGCCACCTCGGCGGCCAGCTCGCCCGACTCCATGGCGTAGGCGATGCCCTCGCCGTTGAACGGGTTGACCATGCCGCCCGAGTCACCGACCAACATCACCCCGCGGGTGTAGTGCGGCACCCGGTTGAAGCCCATCGGCAGCGCCGCACCGAGGATCGGCCCGTCGGCGTTGGCGTCGTCGTTCAGGCCCCAGTCGGCCGGCGTGTTCGCCAGCCAGTCGGTGAGCAGTCGGCGGTAGTTGGTCTTACCGAAGGCCGACGAGGAGTTGAGGACGCCGAGCCCCGCGTTGACCCGGCCGTCACCCATACCGAAGATCCAGCCGTAGCCGGGCAGCAGGTTGTCGCCGCCTTCTCGGCTGCGCAACTCCAGCCAGGACTCCAGGTAGTTGTCGTCGTGCCGGGCCGGTGAGCGGTAGTAGCGGCGTACCGCCACACCAATCGGCCGGTCCTCCCGCTTGGCCAGGCCGAGAGCGAGTGGGAACCGGCCGGAGACACCGTCGGCGGCCACCATGAGCGGCGCGTGGAAGGTGGCCGGCTCCTTGTCGGGGCCGACCTCGGCGGTAACGCCGATCGCCCGGCCGGTGGCGTCGAGCACCGGGCCGGTGACGTTCACTCCGGTACGCAGCACCGCGCCAGCCGCGACCGCCCGCTTGGCGAGTTGGTCGTCGAAGTCGAGCCGGGTACGGACCAGTCCGTAGTTGGGGAAGCTGGCCAGCTCGGGCCAGTCGAGTTCGAGGCGTACCCCGCCACCGATCACCCGCAGGCCCTTGTTGTGCAGCCAGCCGGCCTCGGGCGAGGTGTCCACTCCGAGCTTGATGAGTTGCTTGACGGCGCGCGGGGTGAGGCCGTCGCCGCACACCTTCTCGCGCGGGAATTCGGTCTTTTCCAGCAGCAGAACCCGAACCCCGTGCTGGGCAAGGTGGTAGGCAGTGGCGGAGCCACCCGGCCCAGCGCCAACGACGATGACGTCTGCGTCGTTCTCGACTGTCGTCATCTGCGCCTCCCTCCGTACGCTCGTGAAATGCTTCACAAGCTAGGTTCGGGAGGAGTCTAGAACCGCGAGAAGGCCAGTCCCCGGTTAGGCGACCCTAACTAGTCGAGGTGGGAGCACTGGAACCCCTCGGCCGCGTAAAGAAGGCGACCGAAGTCACTCCTGATCGGAGGAAAACAAGACCCCGTCGGGTAGCTGATCGCGTAACGCACCGCCGGCCGCCCGGTCAAGAGCGGCCAGCACATCGGCGACGATCTGTTGTGCGCCAGCTGAGTCCGGCCCGGCCAGCGCGCGAATCTGGGCAATCAGCTCGGCCGCGTCCGTGTCGTCAAGCTGCTCTGCGCCAGTCATGCCGGCAGCTTATCTGGACGAAGAGCCCGAAACGCCCAAAATTAGCGAACTCTCGGACAAGGCAGCCCTGCGCAGGCCGCCCACCGACCACCACCTCGCCCTCGGCGAGCATCCAATCGGATCAGTCGCGCACCGCGCGGTGCAGCGCCGCGATCCCCCCGGTCAGATTGCGCCACGCCACCTGGGACCACCCCGACCGGCCGATCCGCGCCGCCAGACCAGCCTGGTCCGGCCAGGCCCGGATCGACTCGGCCAGATAGACGTACGCGTCAGGGTTGCTGGACACCGTCCGCGCCACCGATGGCAACGACCGCATCAGGTACGACAGGTAGACGGTGCGGAAAGCAGCGTTGGTCGGCGTGCTGAACTCGCACACCACCAGCCGGCCACCGGGCCGGGTGACCCGGGCCATCTCCCGCAGCGCCGCCTCGGTGTCCGTGACGTTACGCAGCGCGAACGAGATGGTCACCGCGTCGAAGGTCTCGTCGGGGAACGGCAGCCGCAGCGCGTCCCCCGCCAGCAGGGGCACCCCGGGGCGAGCCTGCTTGCCGGTCCGCAACATGCCCTGCGAGAGGTCGGCGCCCACCGCGTACGCCCCGGACTGGGCAAGTTCCTCGGTGGAGACCCCGGTGCCGGCCCCCACATCGAGCACCCGCTCCCCCGGCAGCAACCCGAGGGCGGCCCGGGTGGCCCGCCGCCAGCCCCGGTCCTGCCCGAACGACAGCACGGTGTTGGTCAGGTCATATCTCGCCGCCACGCCGTCGAACATCGCGGCGACCTCGTGTGGCTGCTTGTCCAGGCTGGCGCGCTGTCCGCGCGAAGTACGGCTCACGCCGTCCTACTCTGCCAGCCTGGACTCGCCCCGCCACCGAAGGGTCAGGCAGCTCAGTCGGTCGGCTTCTCGTCGCCCGGATTCACCAGGACCACCCGACGCCGACGCGCCACCAGGAACAGCACCACACCGGCGACCACCACGACCGCGCCGATCCCACCGATCAGGCCGGCCTGTACGCCGGTCACCGGCAGACCGCCACCGCTGCCGCCGTCATCGCCGCCGTCATCGCTGCCCGAGACCGTGATCGTGATGGCGGCGGTGTTGTCCGCCGGCTTGCTCTCTGGCGACGGCAGTGCGTTGCTGACCTCGATGGTGCCGTCCGCAGCGACTGGTGCGGAGACGATCCGGAACCGCAGCTTGAAGTCGAACGCCCGTGCCGGCGGGAACTCACTCTCGAAGTTGCACGCCAGCTCCGCTGCCTCGACGAACTCCCAGTTGCCGGCCCCATCCAGGCAGGTCGGGTACGCGCCAGAGGCCGGCTTCAGCGCAAGCGTGCCGCTCGGCGCCTTCACCCGCAGCCGCGCGTCACCGGTCGCCGGGCCGTTGTTGGCGACATTGAAGGTGACCTCCACCACCTCGCCGACCGCGCCCTGCACCGGGCTGCTGCTGATCGCCAGGTCGATCGAGTTCGCCGAGGCGAAGACCGAGAAGCCGGCACCGTTGTCGCCCAGGTCGGCGTCCTGCCGATCCTTGGCATCCGCCTCACGTACGACGGTGTCGTCCGCCACGGACGTGCGAGCATCGCCGGCATCGGCCAGGTCCGCGAGGCCGTAGCCAGCGACACCGCCCCCACTCAACGCCATCGGCCCGGGAGCCGTCGGCGACACCTTGACCTTCATCGGCTTGGCCATCTGGAAGACCTCGCCGGGACGTACCGTCCGGTTTGGTCGGGTGCAGACCGCATGGTTGTTGTAGTCGTTGTAGGTGCAGCCCGACCGCCGCTCGGCGAACGTGGTCCACGACGGCAACACGATCTCGAACTTGATTCCCTTTACCGCTCGACTGCCCTCGTTGTAGAGCGCCCAGTCCAGCTCGCCGGTGCCGCCCGGGGCGATCGGGGTCTTGGCCATCGGGTCGGCGTAGACGTCGTACGCGATCGCGGCCAGGTCGTAACCGGCTGGCGCGGCCTGGACCTGCACTGTCGTCTTGTTGTTGCTGGTGTCCGGGTCCGCCGTCGCCGAGGTGACGGTGACCGTGAACGACCCGGCGTCGCCCTGCTTCTTGGGCGTGGTGGCGAACAGCGCCGGGAAGTCGTTGAGATGTGCACCATTGGCCAGCTCACCCAGGTCGCAGGTGACCTTCGTCGGCCCGTCCGAGACACAGTCCGGTCCGGACGGCAACCCGAAGGCAAGCACGTCCTGCTTGATCTTGCTGGCGTCGATGGTGACCCGGATTCCCTGTGCCGAATCCGGGCCCTGGTTGGACAGTTGAATCCGGAACTGCTTGATCGCCGCGTTCTTGACGACCTTGCTACCACCGATGAACAGGTTGAGGTCCGCCGAGGCGGCGGGTTCGGCGGACGCCACTGAGGGGGCGGCTACCAGTCCGAGCGTGGCGAGTACGACGGCAAGCCCGCCGCCGGCACCCGCACGCAGTGCGTAATGTCTCATCTGACTCCCATGTGAAATGGAGCATTTTCCAGTCGTACGTCAGGTGTCGCGCCATCCGACGGTGAGCCGGTAGGCGCAAGCGTCAGTCGGTCGACTTCTCGTCATCCGGGCTGACCAGAACCACCCGGCGCCGACGGGCCAGCAGGAACATGACACCACCGGCGACCACCATGGCCGCACCGATCCCACCAACCAGGCCCGCCTGCGCACCGGTCGAGGTCGGTTTGGGTATCGGCGGCAAACGCCGGCGCACCGGTCGTGGCGAACAGGCTCGACACGAGCAGATCGGTCGCGCCGATACGCGCCATCGCGCGGTAACCAGAATTCATGAAGAGATCCCTTGGGGGTAAAGGGAAAGACGAATCGGCACGTTAGCCGCCTCGGTCCTCGCCCGCCACCCCGTCGCAGGCCCGCCCGGAACTGCGCACCTAACGATCTCTTAAGGAATGTCCGATTGGTGACCAATGCTGCGGTAACCAAATCGCCAGGCACACCGAACGTGCCTGGCGATTCATCGGTTCACCCGGTCAGCTACCGCCAAAAGGATGAACAATCAATTCACCTGCGGCAGCCGCACAATTACTTTACGTCTACCAGAGGAAGGCTGCGACCCGCGCCGCCACCGGGTAGGGCGATCGAGGAGAAGTGCGAGACGACCCGATCGTCGCTGGGGTCGTCGGCCGGCGTACGGTGCACCGCCAGATGCCGGTAGAGGGTGTCCCGTTGCGCCGGGATACGGTCGGCGGAACGGATCATCCAGATCAGCTCGTGCAGGTTGGACCGGTGCCGGGCCCCCGCCGAAGAGATGACGTTCTCCTCCAGCATGATCGAGCCGAGGTCGTCGACCCCCATGTGCAGGGCCAGCTGCCCAACGTCCTTGCCGGTGGTCAGCCAGGAGGCCTGTAGGTGCGGCACGGTCTCGAAGAACAGTCGGGCCACCGCGACCAGCCGCAGATATTCCAGCGTCGTCGCCTGGGTACGCCCCTTGAGGTGGTTGTTCTCCGGCTGGTACGTCCACGGGATGAAGGCCCGGAAACCGCCCGTACGATCCTGCACGTCGCGGATCATCCGCAGGTGCTCGATCCGCTCGGCGTTGGTCTCGCCGGTCCCCATCATCATGGTGGCGGTGGATTCGATCCCCTGCCGGTGGGCCAGCTCCATCACCTCGCACCACCGCTCGCCCGACTCCTTGAGCGGGGCGATGGCCTTACGGGGGCGTGCGGGCAGCATCTCCGCGCCCGCGCCCGCGATCGAGTCCAGACCGGCGACCTTGATCCGGGCGATCGCCTCGTCGAGGCTGACGCCGGAGACCTTCGCCATGTGCAGGATCTCGCTGGGCCCGATCGAGTGGATGGCGAGCTGCGGGTAGGCCGCCTTGACCGACGAGAACAGCTCCTCGTAGTACTCCACGCCGTAGTCCGGGTGGTGGCCGCCCTGCAACATCACCTGCGTTGCGCCCAACTCGACCGCCTCGCCGCACCGACGCAGGATCTCCTCCATCGGGTGGCTCCAGCCCTCCTTGTGCTTCGGCGCACGGAAGAAGGCACAGAACTTACAGGCGGTGACGCAGACGTTGGTGTAGTTGATGTTGCGGTCGATCAGGTATGTGGCGATGTTGTCCGGGTAGCGCCGCCGCCGGACCGCGTCGGCCGCCTCGCCGAGCGCGTGGAAGGGCGCCTCGGTGTAGAGCAGCAGCGCCTCCTCGGGCGTGATCCGCCCACCGTCCGCGCCACGCTGCAGGATGCTGTCGATCTCCCGGCTCACCGTCGTCACCCCCCGAGCCTACGTCGCCCCTCCCGTACCGCGCCCGCAGCGGTGGCCCATCTGCGGTCCGGCCCACATCCGTTCAGACGTCGTAGTCGATGACGACCTGGTCGGTTACCGGGCTGGACTGGCAGGTCAGGACGTATCCGGCGGCCAACTCGTCCGGCTCCAGGGCATAGTTGCGAGCCATCGTCACCTCGCCGGAGACAACCTTGGCCCGGCAGGTCGAGCAGACCCCGCCCTTGCAGGCGTACGGCAGCTCGCCCCGGATCTTCAGCGCCGCGTCGAGCACCCGTTCGTCCCGACCCATCCGGAAACTCGACGTCCGCCCATCCAGCATGATCGTGACGTCGCTGCCGGCCGCCGTCTCGGTCGGCCGCTGCGGCGGCGCGGGCGGTTCGTCGACGTGGAACAACTCCGTGTGTACGGCCTCCGCCGGCACCCCGCGCCCGGCCAGCACCGCCTTGGCGTCGACCACCATCCCGTACGGCCCGCAGAGGAACCACTCGTCGATCAGGCTCGCCGGCACGATCGTGTCCAGCAACCGGGCCAACCTGTCGGCATCGATCCGGCCGGAGAGCAGTGGCGATTCACCCGGTTCTCGGGACAGCACGTGCACCAGGTGCAACCGGTCCGGGTAGCGGTCCTTGAGATCGGCCAACTCCTCCACGAACATCACGCTGCGGGCGTAGCGGTTGCCGTACACGAGGGTGAAGGTGCTGGTCGGCTCGACGGACAGCGCGGTGGCGACCAGCGCGAGCACCGGGGTGATCCCCGACCCGGCGGCGACCGCGCCGTACTGCCGGCTCCGGACTGGATCGAAGTCCGTGGTGAAGTGGCCCAACGGCGGCATCACCTCGACGGTGTCGCCGGCCCGCAGACTGGTGCCGGCGAAGGAGGAGAACGCCCCGCCCGGGATCGCCCGTACGCCGATCCGCAGCCGACCGTGCTCGGCCAGTTCGGCCGGGGTGGAACAGATCGAGTACGACCGGCGTGCCTCGGTGCCGTCCGGTTGCCCGTCGACACGTCGTACGGTCAGGTGCTGGCCAGCCCGGAAGGCGTACCGGCTGCGCAGCTCGGCTGGCACCGTGAAGGTGATCGCGACCGCGTCGTCGGTCAGCCGGTCGACCGAGGCCACCGGCAACGGGTGGAAGACCGGCCGCCGACGTACCGGTCGGGTGATCGTCACGCCGGTCATCGCCGGTCCCTCCGCGTCATTGGCGTCCCTGATCTCTGCTCTGTCTCCGTCACAACGGATCTCTGCTCCGCCTCCGTCACAGCGGTTTTCTGTTCCGTCTCCGTCACAGCGGTTTCACCTGGTCGAACGGCTCCCGACAGGTACGGCAGCGCCACAACGCCTTGCAGGCGGTGGACCCGAACCGGCTGATCTGCTCGGTCTCCACCGACCCGCAACGCGGGCAGGGCACCGTCAGGGTGATCGGGATCGGCCCGGCCCGCCGTACCGGACCGGGCGGGGCGATCCCGGCGGCAGCCAGCTTCGCCCGCCCTGCCTCGGAGATCCAGTCGGTGCTCCAGGCCGGCGCGACAACCGTCACCACCTCGGCGTCCGGGTAGCCTGCGGCGGCCAATGCCCGCCGGATGTCGGCCCGGATCACGTCCATGGCCGGGCAGCCGCTGTAGGTCGGTGTGATGGTGACGGTCACCCGTCCGGTCGCCGGATCCTCGGTGACCTCCCGCAGGATCCCCAGGTCGTCGAGGGTGACCACCCGGATCTCCGGGTCGACGACGGCCGCGACCACATCCCGCGCGCTCACAGTGCTGGTCCTTGTTCGCGACTGCGGGGCTCGCTCCGCTCACTCCTCGCGCTCACAGTGCTGGTCCTTGTTCGCGACTGCGGGGCTCGCTCCGCTCACTCCTCGCGCTCACAGTGCTGGTCCTTGTTCGCGACTGCGGGGCT